>JAOUFZ010000178.1 GCA_029857995.1 Dehalococcoidia bacterium | reverse complement strand
GCTGCCACAGGTTTCCTGTCTCCAGGTCAGTGCGGTAAATACCCTCGAGCTGGGGAAGCAGCCCCATTACTAACAGGTCGAGGAGTCCTGCTCCGGCTCGAGGCTTCAAATATTCCTCGTAGAAGGTTCGATACTTACTATAGGGATAGCCAAAGTCCAGGAAAAGCTTTCGTTCATCATCTTCCAGGAGGATTTTATTGCCTCCGATTTCCCCGACGCCGCCGTAGAACGTAAGCTTAACCATGCCGGTAGTGTATCATAGAAAAAGGGTCCACTCTATCCTTTCCTCCCCCGTCATTGCGAGCCCCGATTTGTCGGGGCGTGGCAATCTCATTGCTCCCCTGGATTGCTTCGGCTGACTTCGTCAGCCTCGTAAAGACGGAAAGAAGAAGACTCCTCCCAACGATAGAACCTGATTTGGGGAGTGCTAAGCTGCAGGTTTTCCAGTATACTTACGGGGATGGACAAAATGTTCCTGGTGGACAAGCCTAAAGGGCTTACCTCCTCCCGGGTGGTAGAGCGGATAAAAAAGAAATTCAACGTGAAGGTTGGTCACACGGGGACCTTAGACCCCCTGGCAACGGGGCTTTTGGTTATTCTCACCGGTAAGTTCACGAAAAACGCATCCTCATTCCTCAAGCTGGACAAGGCTTACGAAGTCAAGGCTGTTCTCGGTATCGAGACAGACACCTTTGACTCTGAAGGAATGGTTTTACGGCGAAACGATAACGAAGTAACCAGAGAAGAATTGGAAAAGGTCTTGAAGGAATTCTCCGGTGATATCTGGCAGACCCCGCCCTCGTTTTCAGCTAAAAAAATGGCGGGCCAGAAAGCTTATCAACTAGCTAGAAAGGGCGTCAGTGTAGACATACCACCTAAAAAGGTAAGCATTTATTCCCTGGAGCTCAAGGCGTTCCAGTTTCCTTATTTCACCATCGCTTGCGAGGTGTCCTCGGGATTTTACGTTAGAAGTCTTGCCCATGATATCGGAGAGAAACTCGGGGTGGGCGCTACTGTAGTGGAAGTTCGCCGCACCAGAGTGGGCCCTTACCACGTGGAACAGGCTAAAGGCCTGGAGGAAATCCTGGGCTATAAGTAGAAAAGCTTTGCTTTTCAGCGACAGCGGTAAACTCAGGCAAATTTTCATGCTAAAAAGTGGAGACCTTACATTATTTTCTCGTTGATTGGGTTATAGTCCCCATGATACAATATCCACAGAGTGGCTACTGAGAAAGAGAAGGCAGTCGAATTAGCCATAGAGCAAATCGAGAGGCAATATGGCAAAGGTTCGATTATGAAGTTAGGCGAAGTTCCAGCCAGAGTAGCTGGAGATGCCATTCCCACCGGGGCACTGGCTCTTGATTTGGCTTTAGGAATAGGTGGCATACCTAGAGGGCGAGTTACCGAGATATTTGGTTCTGAGGCTTCAGGTAAAACTACACTCGCCCAGCATATAATCGCTGAAGCTCAAAAAACCGGCGGTATTGCTGCATATATTGATGTTGAGCATGCCTTTGACCCTAGATATGCCGCTAACTGCGGTGTCAACCTGCGCGATTTACTTATCTCCCAGCCTGACACCGGCGAGCAAGCTCTGGAAATTACAGAAACCCTGGTGAGAAGCAGTGGTGTAGATGTAATAATCATCGACAGTGTAGCTGCCCTGGCGCCTAAAGCTGAGATAGAAGGCGAGATGGGCGATGCCCATGTTGGTTTGCAGGCACGATTAATGTCCCAGGCTCTGAGAAAATTGAGTGCTGCTATCAGTAAGTCTAAAACAGCGGTTATTTTTATTAACCAGTTGCGGGAAAAGGTGGGCGTTTTTTTCGGTAATCCGGAGGTAACTCCCGGGGGCAGGGCTCTTAAGTTCTATAGTTCGGTGAGGATAGATTTGAGGCGGGGTGACTCCATCAAGCAGGGCACAGAAATGATAGGCTCAAGGGTAAAGGCCAGGGTAGTTAAGAATAAGGTAGCTCCTCCCTTTCGCAGCGCTGAATTTGATATTATGTTTAATCACGGGATAAGCAGAGAGGGAAACCTGGTTGACCTTGGGGTAACAACAGGCTTGATAAAGAAAGCTGGTGCTTTCTTTACTTACGGTGATACGAAGTTGGGGCAGGGCAGGGAAAATGCCAAGGATTACCTGAGGCAACACTCCGAACTAGCTTCCAAACTAGAAAGCGCAATAAGAGCTTCAACAGCTATTCCCGGCATCTCTCTCGGAGAAGGTTCAGAAACCTCCTCACAAGAAACTTGACGTAATTCAGAAAGAAGCCAGTTGAGAGATAGTAATTCCTTGCAGGACTGTCTTGACTCAGCCTATTATTACCTCAGTTATCGCCCTCGTAGCGAAGGGGAAATCAGACAGTGGCTTCACAAACGCGGTTTTTCCAATGAAGTAGCAGAGAAAACAATCGCCAGATTAAGAGAGCAAAACCTGAGCGATGACCTTGCCTTCGCACAATTCTGGAAGGACAACCGCCTATCCTTCAGGCCTAAGAGCAAAAGGTTGATAAAAAAGGAATTAAGAGATAAAAAAATAGAGGCAGAAATCATTGAACAGGTGACCAAGGACATAGATGATGAAGAGATTGCCTATAGACTGGGCTCTGGCCGGCTGCCAGCCCTTGCCCATTTAGATTATCCAAACTTCTACCGACGCCTAGCAAGTTATCTTGCCTACCGCGGTTTTAATTATGAAGTCATAAAGCGTACCGCATCTCTTCTCTGGCAGGAAAAAGAACAAGGCTAATATATACTGCAATCTGGCTGATAGGGCTGGTGGTGTAAATCAGATTAAGCTGGGTAGTGGGCTAGACTTTAATTTGCGGGAGGATAAATATGGTTGATTTGGGTATGGTTGCCAAGCTATGGAGTGCCTATGGCGTAAACATTATCGTCTTGATTATTTTGCTGCTTGTTGCCTGGATCATAGGGCTGGTAATGCAGAGGTCGCAGGTTAAAGGCAAAGAGGGTCCAAAGAAGGGATAAGACAATGTTCGGTTTATATGAGATGGCTTTCGGGT
>JAOUFZ010000177.1 GCA_029857995.1 Dehalococcoidia bacterium | reverse complement strand
CTTAAATGCAAAGGGCATCCTGTGGGGGCCACGGGCACAGGGCAACTTGTTGAAATCTGGAAACAGTTGAGAGGTGAAGCTGGAGAAAGGCAGGTCCCCATTCGGGATTTGCGAATTGGGGCAACCCAGAGTCTGGGGGGGACGGGAGGTACCTGTACGCTTACTATTCTGGAAAAAAGATAAGAAGGAGACACAGGAAATGGAAGTAAGGCCCTTTAATGATATCTCTTATGAGCGATTTCTCAGCGAGGACAAGCTGATGGGGTCGAGATGCCAAAAGTGTGGTGCCCTTTCCGTACCTCCTCGCTCCATCTGCATTAAGTGCTATGGCTCTGAAATGGATTGGCTGGAGATGAAGGGAAAGGGTAAACTTGCTGCCTTCACCTCCATAGCTATAGGTCCTCCATTCATGATAAAAGAAGGCTATGATAGGAAACATCCTTATGTTTCTGGAGTAGTGGAGTTGGAGGAGGGGGTGAAGGTTGTTGCTCGCGTCGAGGGAGTGGATGGGAGCAAGCCTGAAACTATAAAAATTGGCACTCCTCTTCGCGTAGAGTTTTTGCACAGGGGCGAAGGAGAAAACCCCATGACCTTTTTGGCATTCAGGCCTTTGTAGCGGTGCATTATAGTGAGAGACTGCAATTTGGCTTCGCTCAGATGTTTGGATTGCGCTAGCTGAGAAAGAAATTCTGATGGAAGGAGATTAGAACATGCAAAAAGAAGTAGTTGTTGTTAGTGGTGCCCGAACAGCAATTGGGGCCTTTGGTTGTGCTTTGAAAGATATACCTGTTGTTGAGCTGGGTGCTGCGGTAATCAAAGAGGCACTTAAGCGAGCCGGGCTAAGGCCGAAATCCAGCGAGGAGTTACTCGGCTATGGCCCTGAGGCAGTCAAGGTTGATGGAATAATAGAGCTGGAGAAGAAGCACTGTGATTACGACTCTTCTTTGCGTCCTGTTCAGGTTGACGAAGTGATTATGGGGAATGTCCTTCAAGGAGGGCAAGGACAGAACATAGCTCGCCAGGCATGTATCTACGCTGGCATTCCTAAAGAAACCCCTGCGTTTACAGTGAATAAGGTCTGCGCCTCAGGTCTAAAAGCTATCACTTTGGGAGCACAAGCCATAATGCTGGGCGAATCCGATGTTGTGGTCGCTGGGGGCATGGAATGCATGAGCAATACCCCTTACCTTCTGCCTAAAGCCCGCTGGGGCTATCGCATGGATGTTGGAGCCAGGGGAGAGATTATAGACCTCATGGTCTATGACGGATTGTGGGAAATATTCTACGGCTATCATATGGGAAATACCGCAGAGGAAATCGCCAAGAGATATGGCTTCACTCGCCAGCAGCAGGATGAGATAGGCTATCTTAGCCACGTAAGGGCGCGCAAAGCCATAACAGAGGGCTTGTTCAAGGACGAGATAGTTCCCTTTCCTATCCAACAGAAGAAAGGGGAACCTATTATATTTGATACTGATGAGCGTCCTATGGACACCTCCATGGAGAAAATGGCCAAGCTTGCTCCGGCATTTCGAAAGGATGGAACGGTCACTGCCGGTAACTCTTCGGGGATTAACGATGCTGCGGCTGCGGTAGTGCTTATGTCCAGCGATAAAGCGAAGGAATTAGGTCTCAAACCTATGGCAACTCTGAGAGCCTGGGCTTCAGGTGGGACAGACCCTAAATACATGGGACTGGGTCCTGTGCCGGCGGTAAGAAAAGTGCTCAAAAAGACAGGGCTTAGCAATAAAGATTTGGATGTTATCGAACTTAATGAGGCTTTCGCTGCTCAGGTATTGGGTTGTATGAAAGAGCTCGGTTGGGATTCTGACCGTGTCAACCCTCATGGGAGCGGCATATCTATGGGTCATCCTATTGGCTGCACCGGAGCGAGGATAGCAGTTACCATCATCTATGATATGGTGCGTAGAAATCTGCATCATGGCCTGGAGACCATGTGTATTGGTGGCGGGCAGGGGATGGCCGCTGTGTGGGAAAGGCCTTGAAATTTCGCGAGAGGTCAAGTGCCAGTATTACGATCTATCGTCGAAGCCCTTCTTAAGTCCGAGGCCTATCTCCACAGGCCACAAAGGATAGAGCTGGTCCAGACTCAGATGTCCTTTATTTTCCTTGCCGGCGAATATGTGTACAAGATTAAAAAGCCGGTCAACTTGGGTTATCTGGATTACACCACGTTGGAGAAGCGCCATTTCTTCTGCCGGCAGGAGGTGGAGTTAAACAGGCGCCTTTGTCCTGATGCCTATTTAGCCGTGGTACCAATTGTCGAAGAAAGGGGCAGACTCTGCATCGAGGGGCGAGGAAAGGCCATAGAGTATGCTGTCAAAATGAAGCAGTTGCCCCAGGACCGCATGATGGATGTGCTTTTACAGCGGGGTCAGGTAACTCCGGATATGGTGGCCGGGGTAGCTGAGAAGCTAGTGAACTTTCACCAGAGAGCTGAAACAAGTCCAGAGATTGCTGCCTTCGGCGGTTTGGATGTTATACGCCACAATTGTGATGAGAACTTCGCTCAAAGTGACAAGTATATTGGCCTGAGCATTTTTAGAGCGAAGTATAAACAAATCAAAGCCTATGCCGATAATTTCATCAAAAGCAATGCTGGCCTCTTTGAGAAGCGGGTCAGAGAAGACAGAATAAGGGATTGTCACGGCGACCTTCATGCCGCTCATGTTTGTTTCACTGACAATATCTGCATTTACGACTGCATTGAATTTAACGACCGATTCCGATATTGCGATGTAGCTTCAGAGATTGCCTTCCTAGCTATGGACTTGGACCGCTATCAGCAGGCTGGTCTTTCTCGACATCTGATAGATGCCTATGTGAGGCTGAGCCAGGACGAAGAGCTCCTGAAATTGCTCAATTTCTATAAATGCTACCGGGCTTTTATCAGGGGTAAGGTGGAGAGCTTTAAGCTTGATGACGCGCTAATTCCGCAGAATGAGAAAGCGAAAGCCTTAGAAAGCGCTCGGAGCTATTTCCAACTTGCCGAATCGTATGTATGACACATATTGAGCG
>JAOUFZ010000023.1 GCA_029857995.1 Dehalococcoidia bacterium | reverse complement strand
GATAGTTATCGTCCCTTGTGTTAAGGAATTTTTGCCATAGCAGAGGGACGTCTCTGCCGCTTATCACCGGCTCGTTAAAATAGTGCTCCGCATGGGAAAACAGCTCGTCCAGCTTCGGCCACTTGAGGTAAAGCGCTTCGGCTTTTTCCTTCCAGGGTTGGAACAAGTCGACCCCTTCTATGTGAATCCCTTTAGCCTGGAGAAATCCCTTCTCGAAGGAGAGATTGTAGGCATAGAATGGTCTGGGGAGAGTGGAAACGAGTTCAGCAAGCTGAACAGTGAACGGTGCTTCCTTTTCCGAATTCCGGCAAATTACCTCAAGGCGACTCCCTTGAATATAGCCGAAGAGCACTATTTCATCGTGGTCTACATCAAGACCTGTGGTCTCCAGGTCAATCAAGGTTCCTTGAGGGATACCTAACATTAACTTGCGACTGTATGAGGTGATCATGCCTGCATCTTCTTGTTTTTTGCCAATATTATTATACAAGCCGGATTACACCAAAGATAGCATGATTCTGAACCTTGTCATCCGTCTATTTAGATGATGAATGCCAGAGAGGCATAACAGATAATTAAGAAGAGCGAGCTCCAGATTCTGGAGCTCGCTACTGAATGTCGCTATTCAGTTTCAGATCACCCCTACTCTTCCACTTCAGCTTCCGGCTGAACTGCCGTTGCCCCTTCTTGGGAGCCTTGCCTTACAGACGAAGAGCTCGGGGCTTCCAATTGCTCTCCAGCAACGCACTCTACCTATTGAAGCTACCTCACCCCTTAGGTTGTCGGAGAGCTCCGATAAGGAAACACCCATCGGCATAACCAGGCTTCTGTCCGTGTCATGCTCCACCTCCTTGCTAGGCATCGACTCTCGTTGCCTAACATTCATATACTAGCAAAATACGGGCGTCGTGTCAAGATTTGTGCGCTGATTCTCTTCAGATTGGAGGCGGCTTGCACCTGTCGCAGGCTAGTTGAGCCGCCCGGCTGCCGTGCTCTACCTGGTGATCCGCGTGCCGGTCTTGTCTTGGAGTGCGGCTAGAGCGGTTTCAGGAAGGGTTATGATCACCTCTCGTTCCCCGCGCTGGTCAGGGGTCGCTTCTTCCAGAAACATTATGGCTGCCCGTATCTTTGGCTCCATGCTTCCCTTGCCGAATTGGCCTTCGTCCAGGAGCTTCTTTGCTGCAGCCACACTCAGGTTCTTCAAGGCCTTCTGGTGAGGTGTGGCGAAGTCTCGATATACATACTCCACTGCGGTAAGGATAAACAGGACATCAGCATCTACCTCGATAGCTAGGCGAGCCGAGGCGTAATCCTTGTCAATTACGGCTTCAACGCCGCGCAGATTGCGGGTATCCTCTCTAATGACGGGGATACCACCGCCGCCCACGGCGACCACTATCTCTCCCGCATCAAGCATACTCTTTATGATCCTGGCTTGCTGGAGGCTGACGGGCATGGGCGAAGCGACTACGCGCCTGTAGCCGCGGGCGCTGTCCTGGATGATATGCCAACCCTTCTCCTGGCGCAGTCGTGCCGCTTCACTCTCAGTGTAGAAGGGGCCGATCGGTTTGGACGGGTTTTGAAAAGCAGGGTCATTTCTGTCCACGACAACCTGACTTACCACAGTGGTGATGTTGTGCGGCGCCCCCGCCTGTCTCAGGCAGTTAGCCAGCGTGTTCTGAATCATATAACCCATAAAGCCTTCCGTGGCGGCTCCACAGATGTCCAGCGGCATGGGCGGCACCATAGCCTGCGCCATCGTGCTGGCCAGCAGCAAGTTGCCTACCTGTGGCCCGTTGCCGTGAGTGATTACGATGCGGCTCTCACCGCTGAGCAAGCCCAGCAGCTGTTCGGCGGCGCGCCTCAGATTCTCATATTGCTCCTCGATAGTTCCCCTCTGCCCTGCCCTGAGTATGCAGTTGCCACCAAGTGCGATGACAAAAGTCATGGTTCTATCCCTAGTCATTGCTTTTTCTTTCCCGGCCGTGCACCGTGATAGGTACAGGTGGCACTTTGGCTACCGTCGTTCTCCCAGCTCTCGGGGAGATTGTGAGCGCGTGCAAACTCTGACAATATGTCCTCTAGATTGGGCGTGCCCATATCTTGCAGCTCATAAGAAATCCTGGTGTGTGGTTTTCTGATGTCGATGATTCGGCTTAAGTCAATGGGTGTTGCCACCATCACCGCATCACAGTCGACCCTGTTGATAGTCGTCTGCAGATGTTGTAGCTGACGTGTGCTGTACCCGATAGCCGGCAAGACAGGTCCAATACTGGGGTAGTTCCTAAAGGCTTCAGCGATGCTCTCGACCGCGTAGGGCCTGGGATCCACGAGTTCTGCTGCGCCGCCTTGCTGGGCAGCGATGGTACCCGCACCATATGCCATTCCCCCGTGTGTTAGCGTCGGTCCGTCCTCGATGACCAGAACCCTCTTGCCCTTGATAAGCTTCGGATCATCAATCCGAATCACTGACGCAGCATCGATCACGGTCGCATTCGGGTTTACTGTGGCAATGCTCTCCCGCACCTTCCGGACGTTCTCCGGAGCCGCGCTATCGATCTTGTTGATAACCACCACATCAGCCATTCGCAAGTTGATTTCCCCTGCGTAATACGAGACCTCATGGCCAGCACGGTGAGGGTCGGCGACAACAATCATTAAGTCGGGCTGGAAAAACGGGAAGTCGTTGTTTCCCCCGTCCCACACTATGGCATCACAACCTTCTGGGTCCCCCTCGGCAGCCTTCAGAATGGCCAGGTAATCGGCCCCAGCGTATACGATAGTTCCCCGTACCAAGTGTGGCTCATATTCTTCTATCTCTTCGATGGTGCAGTTGTGTTTCTTCAAGTCGTCCAACTGGGCAAGGCGCTGCACCCTTTGTTTGATTAGTTCGCCGTAGGGCATCGGATGACGTACAGCGATGACTCTGAGTCCCTTTTTCTTCAAAAGCTCTATGATTCTCCTCGACGTCTGGCTTTTGCCAGAGCCTGTCCTCACCGCACACACTGCGATGACGGGTCTGTCGCTCTTCAGCATTGTGTCCTTTGGGCCAAGCATCATGTAGGTTGCCCCGGCTGCATTGACGATTGCACCGATATGCATTACGTGCTGGTAGGAGACATCACTGTAGGCAAATACGCAGTCGTCAACATTCAACTCTTCTATCAGTCGGGGCAGTTCTTCCTCTGCATAGATTGGAATTCCCTCCGGATATAGTTCACCCGAGAGCTCAGGGGGATACTTTTTCCCGGAGATGCCCGGCACCTGCTGCGAGGCGGTGAAGCCTACCACATTGTAGCGTCTGTTATTCCTGAAAAACACGTTGAAGTTGTGAAAGTCTCTTCCCGCTGAGCCTATGATGATGACGTTTCTCCTTGTCACGATGGTTCTCCTCCGGCCTTCGTGTTTCGCCTTCATGAATGAGCCGAATATTAGCACATGTTGCCCTATCATGAACACTCTGTATTTGCTGATCGCATGGGCAATGTCTGGCATAACGGCATGCCGGGCGGCGTGCGGTATTGATTGCGCCGTTCAGGCAGGTTGCAGTTGACATAAAGCTCATCCAGGAGACAAAATCGTAATTCAAATTGACAATGGCGTATTTAACACAGTAGAATGAGCTTCCCATAGCTTCAGGAGACATACAGAAGTCCGATGAAAACAAAGAGCCTTGTCTGCGGAACCATTTGCTGCGCTCACTTCGACGTCAGCATCTATTGGGCTTGGTGTGTCTCCAACTTCAAAGAAACGTAAATCCACTACTAAGAGTATTAGGAGCATCCAGCCCGGGGACAGAAGAAAGCCGGGCTTACTATTTTTCTGAGGTTATTACATGCCATATTTAAGCGAGCATGGTGTCCGGTCTTGTATTCGATTGCTGACAGCAGGACTAGCTCAAGGAGAAAAGGAGGGATTCAAATGTTAAAGGGCAAGAGAGTGCTTCTACGGCCGTTTAAGAGGTCGGATATCTCATATTTTCTGAAATGGTTCAACGACCCGGAGGTCGTCCAGTATCTTGATATGTATCTGCCGATGACTGAAATGTCCGAGGAGAAATTCATCGAAGAATTGGGCACCACGAGGGCGAGAAGCGATGTTCTTTTTGTTATCGAAGCGATCGAAGGTGACTCAACTAAACCAATCGGCAATTGTGGCCTGCACCAGATTAACCCAAAGGACCACAATGCCATTTTTGGAATCATCATAGGCGAGAAGGATTACTGGAGCAAAGGCTATGGTGTGGAGGCTACCCGGCTGTTAATCAACTATGGCTTTCAACAATTGAATCTACATCGCATCTCGTCTTCTGCAGTTGCCTTCAACGAACGCAGCATCAAGCTTCACAAGAAACTTGGCTTTGAGGAAGAGGGCCGTCTGCGGCAAGCCATGTTCAAAAACGGGCAATATCATGACCGGGTGGAGTTCGGCATCTTAAGGGAGGAGTGGAGAGGATTGTGACGGCGAAGCCCGGTGAGAAGGGGTTACCGGAACAGGATTTCGACCAACGCAATTGACTACTCCCTTCGCCAAGAAAACATGGAACTACGGATGAGTGGTAATCGGGCCTCTTCAGGTTATCAATGTCATGGTCATGGGCGTTACCTTTGCCCTTGGTATTTGGTATAATGTTGCCGGTCATTAGCAATGACCTAGGGATGGACCTACGCCAGAGATGATGAAATTAGCTGTCCCTGCTGTGGGGCGGCAATGGGCACATACCATTGCCCAACCTGCGGCTTCTCCCGAAGTCTCTATAGGGTTTCCTCTCTCCTCTGAGTTCGGCATTCTAGCGCTAGCAGTATTTTGCTAGAATTCTTGAGATTGAAAAAATAGGGATAGAATGAGTGAAAGCAGTGGCTATTTAACAGCAAAGGATGGCACAAAGCTATTTTATCAAAGCTGGCAGCCACAAAAGGTTGAGCTGGCATTGTTATGCATACACGGTGCCTGTAGTCGCTCTATAGAATTTGCCTACCTTGGGGACTACTTAGAGTCTAGAAATGTAGCGACTTACGCTTTAGACCTGAGGTCAAATGGGCAGTCGGGTGGTGAAAGGGGAGACCTGGCCGATATCAAAATTCAGTTGGACGACATAGATGAAATGGCTAGCTTCATCAATAAAAAATGGCAGAAGCCAACATACATGCTAGGTCATAGTTTGGGAGGTTCGTACGCTTTATGGTATGGTAGCGAACATTCTGAGCACCTAGCTGGGCTAGTGCTTGTTGCACCGGCTATAAAGGTAAAGATGCCGCTCGGCATGCCAGCACCGTTATCGGATGTGTGGAAGTTTCCCATTTACGGCATCTTCAGGCCTCGCGAAAAGTGGGATGTCTCAAGAGGCTGGTCTAAGCGGTTTAGAGATGGTGAGGATGCCAAATATATCTTGAGTGATGAGAAGTGTGTAAAAGAATTTAGTTTCCGTTACTTGCTTGGGTTAGGAAGAGTTGGAGGAAAAGCCGGATTGAAATTTGCCTCTAAAATAAATATTCCGACTTTGATTCTTCAAGGGACGAA
The DNA here is from genome assembly GCA_029857995.1 of Dehalococcoidia bacterium. GTDB lineage: Bacteria > Chloroflexota > Dehalococcoidia > GIF9 > AB-539-J10 > RBG-13-51-36. The sequence continues at coordinate 7,425 of JAOUFZ010000023.1, read as the reverse complement.
TGATGACATGGCTGACCCAAGGGGGGCTAAAGAGCTTTATGAACGTTTGGCAACGCGCAGCAAAGAAATTAGGATTTTTGAAGGTGCAGACCACGGCTTGTATGGGGTGTTTTCCTTCACACTTGCAGTGGAAGCGGCAAAAACAGAGAAAGAAGAAGTATGCAAGATTATTTATGAGTGGCTAACAACGTCTTCGCATCATCCTAGTGCGGGAGCCGTTGTCCCTAGTTAGTAGCTTGATTACCTCCCTTGGCGGGAGGTTGGGGAGAGGAGTTATATCAGCTAGTTCCGTGGCTCCCGCCGGCTGTGATAAGAGTGGTAGGCAACTTATTAATGGGGTGGGGATAAACGTATACTTCGGCTCCGTAAACCTCCTTGATATTCGGCGCTGTGAGTATGTCGGCTGGTGTGCCTTCAGCGTAAACTTTCCCTCCGTTTAGCATGACCATCCAATCGCAGTATTGAGCAGCAAGGTTCAAATCATGTAAAGCGACGATGACAGTCAAACTTTGCTCCAGGCAAAGGCTCTTGACTAAATTGAGAATCTCGACTTGATGGTTTATATCCAGATTAGCAGTGGGCTCGTCCAGGAGCATCACCTTTGGCTGCTGGGTTAGTGCCCGAGCGATAATAAGCCTCTGTCTCTCTCCTCCTGAGAGCTCACTTACTCTGCGCTCGGCGAAGGACTGGGTATGCGTGGCCTCCATGGCTTGCCAGGCGATAGCCAGGTCCTTTCCTCCCTCGTAACGAAGAAGCCCGAGGTGAGGCGTCCGTCCCATAAGCACCACTTCAAAGGCCGTGAACGCCCCGGGCAAAGCCGGGCTTTGCGGGACCGTGGCCACAAGGCGAGCCAGTTCATCGCGCTTAAAAGTTCTTATGTCGCGGTCGTCAATCAAGATGCGCCCGGAGAACAGGTCTATTACCCGAGCCATTCCCTTGATTAACGTGGACTTCCCCGAGCCATTGGGGCCGACCAGCCCCAGTATTTGGCCGGGCCTGGCCTTCATATTTACATCATGCAAGATGGCTCGATGGTCGTAGCCCAGGCTGACATCATCCAGTTCAATCATGGTGTCTTATCCTTTCAGAAGAAAGCCAGCCCCTTTCTTCTGCGCAATAGATAAAGGAAGAAAGGTGCTCCACAGAAAGCAGTAATTATTCCTACCGGGATCTCAGTAGGGGGAATTACTGTACGGGCTGAAGTGTCGGCTAGGATGAGGAAGATGGCGCCAACCAACGTGGATAGAGGGAGCAAAAACCGGTAGTCCGGCCCCCAGATAAGCCTCACTGCATGAGGGATGAGTATGCCGACGAAACCGATAAGGCCAGTGAAGCAAATCGCTGAGGAAGTAATAAGGGTGGCGGCAGCCAGTAGTATGAGCTTGACCCTTTCCACATTAATGCCCAGTTGTTGGGCTTGCTCTTCGTCGAGCTGCATGACGTTGAGCGGTCGGGCATGAATCCAGATGACTACAAGACCCGCCAATACGCAAGGGAGGACCGTCCATACCTCAGACCATTTAGTCAGGTACAGTCCACCCAGCAGCCAGAATACAATCCCGTGTAGGTCTTCGCCGGAGATGGTCATGAGGTAGGAGGTGATGGAGGCCAGAAGAGCACTTAGAGCTACTCCAGCCAGGATAAGCGTGGTGGCGGGCAGGGTTTTGCCGACACGAGCCAGCAAATAGACCGCAGCCACGGCGCCTATGGCACCGATGAAGGCAAATAATGGCACAGCCCCAAAACTCATCCAGGCTAACGTGAAAGGAGTAAGCATGGCAATGGTCGCTCCCAGTCCGGCTCCTGAGGCCACACCTAAAAGATAAGGGTCGGCCAGAGGATTACGAAACAGTCCTTGATAAGTAGCTCCGGCTACTGCCAGGGCTGCTCCTACTAGACCTGCCAGAAGGATGCGTGGCAGCCTGATATCCAGGATTATCGTTTTCAGAATTTCCAGACTCAAGGGCGCGCCGAAAATTTCGGGAGAAGAAGGGGTAATATGAATGAAGGGCAGTTGAGAGAGAAGGACTTGAAAAGTAGTGGTAAAGGGTATAGAAACGCTTCCCAGAGTAGTGGCAAACACGATTACCACTACTAGCAGTGCAGCAAGCCCCAGTAATGAGTAAACTCTGCTTTGCCAGCGAATGGCAAAAGGGATAACGGGCTCGCTAAATACCTCAGCTACAGTACGTGCCATGGTTAAATTCTAAATCCGAAATTACAAACTCTAGACAATCTCTAACAAATATTAAAAATTAGAGATAAAAAATTAGAATTACAATTCAAAATGCAAAAAGGCCTTACTAAACTGATTTTTGAATTTTGGCCTGTCATTTTGCATTTTCACTTTTTCATCTTGATTTTCTCTTAGTATTCAATGCCTTCCCGGCTTTTTATTCCTTGACTATAAGGATGCTTCACTTCCTTCACCTCGCTGACCAAGTCTGCTTTTTCTATAATCTTTTCTGTGACGCCCCGACCGGTTAAGACAAGCTCTAGCTTCTCCGGCTTTGCCTCCAGAAGAGAGAGAACCTCTTCTTCTTTCAGAAAGCCGTCGCGCACGGCAATGTTTATCTCATCCAGGACCAGCATATCCCAGGATGGGTCCTGGAAAAGCTCCTTAATAAATTCCAGCCCTTGTGAGCATTCCTGACAGATATCGTCAGGATTCAATTCCTTATAGAAGTGAGGATGTTTCTTGGCGAAAAGGAAAGTCTGTATTCCCAGCTTTTTCAGGGATTTATATTCACCGTACCCGAATGCCTCGGGGTCTTTGAAAAAAGATACGAAGCCGACCTTGAAACCATGCCCGGCAGCGCGGGCTGCCTGACCAATAGCGGCAGTGGACTTTCCTTTGCCGGCCCCGGTATAGACTTGAATCAAGCCTTTCTTTTTCATGTCAGCCCTTTTACGTTTAGGAGGAAAAAGCCTTCGCTTAGCTACCCTCAGGCTCCTCAAATATCTCGGGATGAACGAAATGAGCAAACCATTCTAAGCCCTCGACCAGTCTGGGGCCCGGGCGTTGGGCTAAGTCATCATCGAATGTATAGATTCTTCCTGTTTGGCTGGCGTTGGTGTTGGCAAGCTCGGTTGCATTGAGCGCCCAGTCATACGACCATTCGCTGGTGATGATTACTTCCGGGTTGAGGAGGATGACCCATTCGATCTGGACCATGGCACCACTCTCGAAGTATTGGGAAAAGATGTTCACACCGCCGGCTATATTGATCAGGTCGTCAATCCAGGTGTTCCTGCCAACAGTCCACATAGGGTCATGCCATGTCATATAGAAAACGCTCGGCTTTTCCTCAAGCTCCTTGGTCTGCTCTTCTATTTCTTCAATCTTGTTTCTCATTCCGTTCACAAGCTGCGAAGCCTCCGCTTCCTTGCCAGTTACCTCTCCTATCTTCTGAATGCTTTCCAATACATCATCCAGAGTCTGCGGCGCCACGGCAAACACTGCAAACCCTTGCTCTGCCAGGGCCGGAATAAGATCAAATCTGTGAAAATCAGTGGCCAATATAAGGTCAGGCTGCAAAGCAATTATTTTCTCTATATCTGGTCCGTAGTAATCTCCCACCTTTTCCTTGTCCTGGGCTTCGGGAGGGTAATCACAATACATGGTCACTCCCACCACCTTGTCTCCCAGGCCCAGAGCAAACAAAATCTCGGTGTTAGAGGGAGCCAGGGAGATGATTCTTTGGGGTGTTCCGTTAATGGCGACCAGTCTTCCCAGGTCATCAACTACATACTGCGTTGGTGTCTGCACGGGAGTAGTGCAGGCTGCCAGGACAAGGACTATACTCAGAAGCGCCGCCAGGAACCAATTAGTGCCCCGGGCGAGGGTTTGGTTACCGAACATCTTCATGCGAGTCCCTTTCACCTCCCTTTAGACAAAAGCACTTGATTTTATACAAGTGCACTTGTTTTCCGCATTCTAGACGGTGTCAGATGAAATGTCAAGGGATTGTCCTCGTTCAGTACCTTAGTGACGCATCAGCTCCTTTCTTCTATTTGCCAGGTCTTCAGGAAGCCGCAACACAGAGATTCGACCAGCTATTCGAATCCGGTCAACACACTGAAATTGGGGAGCCTGATGTTAGCAGAATGTTAGCAGAAGAAGAGGTGTTACGAAGTGAGCCGTACAGGATTCGAACCTGTGACACCCTGATTAAAAGGCAGGTGCTAATTTCCTCCCAATTTCACCATATCCCAAATACGAATTCCCCCGAAATCCAGCCCTCTTTTTGCCGAATCAGGTGCTTTATTTTCAGTCAAGTCGATGATCGTGTTAATAACTACTCTGGGCCCTGAAAAGTCGTCACAGCCACCCTTGTTTAATGTACCATAAATTGTGCCTTGGCGTCAGACTTCTGTGGTGGCTGACCACATGATTGACACTCGGCAGCACATTTTGGCAAGTTCTTTTCCAATATACTCTACGGGAGTACGATAGGCAAGAGATTGGTGCGGTGTCCAAGACATACTATGGAACTGGGGAGTCACCAAAACGTCAGAAAGTGCATCTGGTGATGATCTTGCAGAATGGACTGGAGTTTCGTAAACTTACCCCAAGTTCGTAGTGATTCATGATTGGTTTCACGATTATCTAACGTTTGGAGGTGGGATACAATGAGAGACCAGAAAAATCAAGCAGCAAAAGAGGCCAAGCGTGAAGAGAAGCGCATTGAGGAAGAACCTGCGCAACTGGCCGGAGAGCAGGCAAGAAGAGAAACTGATTTGGCTAGAGAGCAAGGGATTCAAAAAGAGCAAGCAGGAAAAGAGGCTAAGCGTAAAGAGAAGCGCATTGAGGAAGAACCCGCGCAACTAGCCAGAGAGCAGGCAAGAAGAGAAACTGATCTGGCTAGAGAGCAGGCGATTCAAAAAGAGCAAGCAGGAAAAGAGGCTAAGCGTAAAGAGAAACGCATTGAGGAAGAACCCGCGCAACTAGCCAGAGAGCAGGCAAGAAGACAAACTGATCTGGCTAGAGAGCAAGCAATTGCCGAAGATCAGGAAGCGAGAAGGCGAAAAGCCAAAAATCAACCACCAGAGTAAGTTAAATAGGTGTGGGTAACGGGCAAGCCCGTACATCGTTTGCAGTTGTGACTCATTTACAGGTGTGGACGGTTGAAATTATGCACAATTAGCCAATTTGTGGTGGGGACCTTGTTGCATTTTGTAGTAAGATAATTACTGGATTTTGTATTGATTGATTAACGGCGGTGGTTTGCAGGTTAAGGAAAAGAGAATGCTATGCCAATAACGAGGAAGGAATTTGACGATAGTATAGACACATTATCGGCCAAAGTGCTCAAATTTCTGGAATCAAATCCGAATGATGCATTTGAAATTGAGGAACTGGCAGAGGCTGTGGGCGGCAGACAGTTGGAGGTTTGGGCCATACTCGATGCCTTGAAACAGCGAAAGCAAGTCTCCGGTAAGTGCGTTAAAGGGACAGGCTACTATTGTATTGCTAAATAGGCAAGATGTCTCTCAATATCCTCAAAGGCACCGGGCTGATCCGCATAGTAGCTCGTCAATTCTTGTTTTTTCCCAAGCGTAACGAAATGAGTGATTGTTACATATGGCCAGTTAAACATTCCCGAGCATTGTGCAATCCCCTTTCGAGGGTTAGTTCCTCTCTCACCCTTTAAGGAGAGAGGGAAAGAGAGGATTAGAAAGGCTCCGCCCTTCTTACTTCTTCTTCTTTGCTTACGGACTTTTCTTGCTCCTTCTTGACTTTTTTCACATCGCTTCTGCCTTTGGTTCCCATTGCTTGTTCTCCTCATTGTATTTCGGAATCGATTATTCTTGCTCTCCGTACTCTCTTATTATGGACAAAAAGGCAAGTTGCCTAAAAAGATGGGTACTATGCTTGATATGCCATTTAGGTAAATCAGTCCAGATAGCCCTTAAGCTTTCGACTGCGGGAGGGATGACGTAACTTGCGCAGAGCCTTGCCTTCAATCTGCCGTATTCTTTCCCGAGTTACACTGAATTCTTTACCCACCTCTTCCAGTGTTCGAGCACGTCCGTCTCTAAGGCCAAACCTAAGCTGGAGCACCTTTTTTTCTCGTTCGGTAAGTTCATCGAGCACTTTATCTATTTGTTCTTTGAGTAGCTGCTGTGAAGTGGCTTCAGTTGGTGCTAAACTGCTACGATCTTCAACAAGGTCACCTAGACGGCTATCAGCATCTTCGCCAATGGGTATGTCTAGCGAAATTGGCTGACGGAAAAACAAAGCCATGACTTCTTCTACTCTTTCTGGCGACATATCTAGGGGGCCGCCAATTTCTTCATAACTTGGCTCACGTCCAAGTTCTTGAACTAACCGCCGCATTGTGCGTAATAGCTTGTTAATTGTTTCTACCATGTGTACCGGAATGCGAATGGTACGAGATTGGTCAGCTATAGATCGAGTGATACCTTGCCTGATCCACCAGGTGGCGTAGGTACTGAACTTGTAGCCTCTTCTATACTGAAATTTCTCTATAGCTCGGATGAGGCCAATATTCCCTTCCTGGATAAGATCAAGGAAGGGAATGCCACGCGCGATATGCTTCTTAGCTATGCTAACCACCAGGCGCAGGTTTGCTTCAGTGAGGTGCCTTTCTGATGCTTCTGCTTCGGTCCTCACCTTTTCAAAGTAAGCTTTGCACTCACTGCTGTGAGAATCGAGTTGAGACAGGAACCTGTTGTTACTCAGGAGAGTCTTTAGTTTTCGCCATGAAGTCTTATCTCTAGCCAGGAGCTCTAGCAATTGCTGGGGCAGAAGTTGACTGTTTATGGAAAGATTTACTATGGGTTCTTCGTCCGCAGTGATCCCTTTATCTATCCCCTTAGCGATTGCAATCATTAGCGATGGATCTATAACAACGTCGATGGCGGACCGAAATTCAGGATTCTTGATCGTCTCTACCACATTGCTGGAGGGATCGATACCAATACGGTCTTCGACAATCTGAACAACGAGATATGCCCTGGATAGTTGAGAAATTACGTGAATAACTATGTCAACGGGTAAAGGGAATTTCTGGTATCTCCTGAAGTGGTTATCCTTGACCCTTTCTACGTATCTACCCAGCTCTATCTTCCGGCATAGTACCCTCTCTTCGTGAGCTGTAAGCAGTGCCACCCTGCCGACTTCCTGAAGATACATACGAATTGAGTCGTCAATTACATCGTATTCCCCTAGTGCTGCCGGAGGCTTGCTCTCTTCAGCTTCATCGGGAAGGGATTCTTCGATTTCTTCTTTCTCTTCAACTTCCTCGACTATGGCGCTGACATCTTCAACTCCGCCTTCATCGCTGAGTAAGCCTTCAGCCAATATCTCACCACTATCTAGATTCATGCTTCTTCCTTTAGCCATTGTTATTTTTCTTTCTTGAGGAAGGCCTCCTGAAGTTGTTGCCCGGAACTTATGGT
>JAOUFZ010000022.1 GCA_029857995.1 Dehalococcoidia bacterium | reverse complement strand
GCCTTGCCGGAGCCTGCAATGTGCCCTTGGACACCCCTGCCCAAGGGTATATTCTTTTGTCTAACACGCAGGTATAATGTGTGAAAGCTAAGTGGCGTCGAAGGATACACGTACGATAAATTGGATGATAATTAGTTTAAAGTGTAGGAGGAGTCCATGGTAGATGACATGGTCAGCTATTTCGTCTCTTTCTTTGAGACCCCCAGCGCCTGGGGGGTTGGTCTGGCTATAGCCTTCGGTGCGGTCTGGCTGGCCAGTTACCGGCCGCCGCTCTTTAAGAAACCCTGGCTCTGGGCGGTCATCGTAAGCAGTGCCTTTCTAACCCTGGCTGCTATTTGCTTCATTCAAATTCCTCTCCAGACTTGGGCTGGACAGGCACTGAGCCATTTCTGGAGCCAGGAGGTCCTCACGCGCTGGATTTTGCTGGCGGCAATACCATCAATACTCCTCACCGGACTGGTTCAGGAAGGGTCAAAACTGGTGCCGGTGGTTGTCTACTGGCAGCGTAGCGGCAAGAATATTGACCCCAAGTTGGGACTGGTCATCGGCGCTGTGGCCGGAGCTGGATTTGGCATCTTCGAAGCGCAGTGGGCACTCAATGACATCTTCGCCTCAGGGGTGACCTGGGAAGCAGTGCAAAGTGGCGGCTTCATGGCACTGATCTATGGTGGATTTTGGGAAAGGTTCTTCGCCGTAGCTGCTCATATTGCTTTTTCCGCCCTGGCCGGCTATGGTCTGGCCAAGGGTTGGGGATGGCGGTTTTACCTCATAGCTTCCGTACTGCACGCACTACTGAACTACAGCATAGTTTTGTTGCAGGCAGGGCTCCTATCTGTCGTTCATGCGGAAATCTATATTGCTGTGATAGCCGTGCTGGTAACGGCCTCCGCCCTGTGGCTCCGCTGGAGGAAAAGGGCAGCCACGGCTGAGGCTGCAACATCATCTATGTGAAGTTATGACCGTGAAAAAAAGCATTTTGCGCTGGGAGCTAGGGGGAATCGTCTTTATAGTTGTTTTGGGAACGTTACTGCACTTTGTCTTCGAGTGGTCCGGGCGCGCGATTCCCATCGCCCCGATTGCCGCCGTGAATGAAAGTGTCTGGGAACATCTGAAGCTGGGTTTCTGGCCGGCACTGGTATATGCGGCTTTGGAATATAGCCGCTTTGGGAAGTCGGCGAACAATTTTCTCTTTGCCAAGACTCTAGGAATTTATCTAATACCAATCACTATTGTGGTCCTTTACTATGCGTACACAGCTGTCCTGGGACACGGTCTCTTACAAGTCGATACTGCAATTTTCATTGTAGCTGTCATAGTCGGGCAGTTGGTGAGCTATAGATTGCTGATTGCCTCTCCGTTACCGGCAAGGCTTAACCGTTTTGCCCCGATTGCTTTAGCGGTCCTGGGCATTGTCTTTGTGCTGTTTACTTTCTATCCACCGCAATCGTCGCTCTTTAGAGACCCCGTCACCGGTGGCTATGGCATTGTGGGATAGCACTGAGAAAAACATGAGCTTAGAGAGTGAATATCTTCAATGCAAGAGAGCAGCACGCGGTGAATTGTAGCCAAAGTTTCTTCGGTTCTATTTCAGGTCTTGCTATCCAGCAAAGTTATCATTAAGATATTGCCGGGAGAATCGTCAAATCAGGAATAGACTATCCTGCAAAAGGAGGAACGCATGGCAGAGGAAAAGAAAAGACATTGGGACGGCCGCCGCACCCCGTGGTTGATAGGCCCTATTTGGTTCATGGGTTGGCTATTTACGATCGGCTTTGTCGGCCTGGTCTGGTGGCAGATCTTGCTGGCCATCGTAATCTGGCCGTACTTTTTGGGCCAGGCACTGGGCTAACCGGGCAAGGAGCATTCTCTAATTCCAGCTATCAGAAGAAAAGCGGTGGTGGCAGCGGCTGGATTTGAACCAGTGTGCATTCGTGGATTCGGAAACCATCAGGTTATCTACCCGTTCTCTGTCTAGTATTACTGAATTACTATTATCCTTTACTCAAGTAATACGCATACATTTCATATGCCGGCCTTATTGGGTTGTAAACAAAACCATGTATCCAGTCTGGGAGGAAGAAGACACCCAAAAACTGAGATACCATGATACTGGGGACTTCGTCATAATATAATTGTGCTATCTGATCATAAAGTGACTGCCTTTCTGAGTGGCTACTTGAGGAGATTGCCTGTTCAATAAGATCATCGACTACCTCATTACTATATCGCTGCGACTGCGCGAATGCGCCTCTGCTATGCATATAAGGAAAGACGAAATTGTGGGGATCAGGATAGTCGGCTTGCCACCCATTCAAATACATCGGTAAACGTCCTAACACCATATCATCAAGTATGGTCGGGAACGCCATTAACTGAAGATTTATTCTGAATAATGGATTGATCTCAAATAGATTATTCTGCAGTATTTCACAGGCAATCTTTCCCGTGATGTCTCCTGATGAATATACGAGTGTCATTTCAAAACCATTTTCCCATAGCAGTCCATCCCAGGCCGCTTTCAAGCGCTCCTCTGCTTTTGCCAGATCCAGTTCATAACTTGGCCAGTCGGGTTCATAGTAAGGTACGCCTTCGACTATCGGTGAAGGTATTTGTTGCCCATAGCCTGTCAGTGCCTGATCAATATAAGTATCCCAATCGAAAGCATAGGCAAAACCCTTGCGTACGTCAACATCGCTGAAAAAATCGATGGGTATACCATTGCCATCTAACTGGCCACTACCGATCAATGTGCTACCAGGATCAATATCAAATTGGAAGAACAGCGCTTGGTTGATTAACGTAGGTACACTTTCATAAACCAGGATTCCTGGCATTTCTTTTACTTCTTCGATTGCTTCACTGGGAACAGCAGCGCAATCAACATCACCTAATTCCAGCATCAACTTTCTGGTGCCCCATTCGTCAACTACTTGAGTGACGACTCTTTCAAAACTGGCCGGTGCACCCCAATAGTTGTCATTTCTCACTAACCTTATTTGAATTCCAGGTTCCCAGAGCTCTAACATGAATGGGCCGGTACCGTTAGTCATCGAATTGATTGGAGAGCCGCCGGGAACAGGGCTATTCAAAGCCTCGTATGATTCCTCAGTTCCATTCCAATCACCATTCTCTATACACCAATTCATATCAACTATAGAACCCCAGGAGGAGGCAAGAATCTGCAAGAACGGTTCATACGGGGTGGCCAGATTGAATTGTACCCATTGGCCATCGACTTCTACTTTGCTCTTGATCTCATCAAGTGAGATCAGACCATCCTCGGTTCGAGATGTGTAATTCCCCAGACCAAAAAGGGGTTCGAAAATCATCCATTGTGGTCCCAGGACATAGTCTTGAACCATCCCTCTTTCAAATGAATACTCCACATCTTCCGGGGTTAATGGATTTCCGTTATGAAAAACTACTCCATCCCGAATCTTGAATCTGTAGGTCTTTCCATCGTCAGAAATCGTCCACTCCGTCGCCAGGCACGGAATGAACTCGCTTGTACTATTGCTATCAAATTTGATCAGGGTTTCATAAATATTTATTAGTTGTCCAGCACTTGGAATATCATAGGCGTAGGCGGGATCTAAACTGGCAATATCGGTAATTGTCGCTATGACAAAGATATCGGGATTCTTAATTTCGCCGTCATTACAGCCGGAAAAAGGTAGTACAGAAAAACATATGATAATTATGACTATATTAGCCAATCTTTTCTTTGTCATCTTCTTACTCCTCAATATTTGAGTTTAGGCGACCAAAGGTATTATCTAAACTAATTTATAGCAAATACTAAGGGCTTTGTAAATCTATTTAGAATGTTTGAATTTCTTCACGATATAAGAAGGTGCATCAGAAGGCAGAGAGTGATGTTTATCTTATTGACGACCAAATAAAATAAGTGACTTAGCTTTGTGACGGTCACATTACCAGTATCACTATGAGTGAAACAATAGGGGGCGGCGGCGGGATTGAACCAGTGTCTGAACTCTAAGTGCTATAATTATGTAACGCATATTACATTGGCTGGAACTCGCAATGGGGCGTAGAAGAAAACCAGTATCGTTCCGTACCTCAGAGGTATCACACGTGGTCGGCGCTACCTATAACCAGCTTGTGTACTGGGACAAGACAGGCCTGGTGAGGCCGAGTCTGAGAACAGCATCCGGTAGAGGTTCGCGCCGTCTCTATTCTGTAGAGGACATCTTCGAGCTGAAAATACTGATGAAGTTGCTGGATAGCTCGCTGCCTTTGCAGCGGATACGCTCGAGCTTCCGCTTCATAAGAGGTCAATCCAGGACTTTATCATCCTTTGTAGTGCTCACGGACGGGAAGACAGTCTATTTCTACGAGGACTATGATGTTCTCGTGGACACGTTGAAGCAAGGCCAGACAGTGTTACGTATCGCTGTTCAAGATCTGATTGCAGAAGTGCAAGCCAAATTGACCGGCGGGCAGTGAACATGGAAGGCAACCAGCCTGTGCCAATTGGAGAATATGGCAGCGGCGCCCTGAACCATTGTGCGTTTGTCGGGTCACCTGTGTTGGCAGAGGATCGAATTGGTGATATGATTTCGGTATGATACAGGCAAGGAGGTAACGAATATGTGCAACACCTGTAAGGCCCACAACCCTGGGCGATCCGCCGCTAAACCTGCAGCGAAGATGGCAAAGAAGAAGGCGCCTGCCAAGAAGAAATAGCAAAATACTCGAAGTGGCAGCGGTGAGACTTGAACCACACGGGATAGGTGGTCAGTCTCGGAAAAGATTCATTTAGTCGAGAAAATAGCTGCAATACCGACGATCGCCAGTACTATCCCGATTCCCACTAGCATTATGGGGAAATAGCCGCTGCCGGCGTCTTTACTGGACAGGTATGCCAGGATAAAAAGCACCGCGCTAAGACCTAATGGTGCAACTATTCTAGCTACTTTCATTCGCCCTCCTCGACAACACTATTCCAGATGATAACACACCTAACTCAATACTCACAATCTGTTGGCCGTTGTTTTGCCATAGCGCCAACACAAGGCTTGACAAAGCGAGACAATAGGTTTAAGACTACTAGGCTTCAAAACAAGAGGGAACAAGGAGGTGTGATATGAAGAAAGCAGTAATAATAATTGCGATAGTGGTAGCGGTAGCGGTAATCTGTACCTTGTTAATTGTAAGGGGTTGGCCGGGAGGTCTGATTGGGTCCGGAAATCTCGAGACTGAAGAGTATGCTTTTACTAATTTCACGAGAGTTGAGATCAGCTCCGCTTTTGAATTTGATATTACACAATCTAGCTCGTACAGTATAAATGTTACCGCGGATGATAATGTAATAGACTATGTCCAGGTTTCCAAAGACGGTCAAACTTTGAAGATAAGGCTTGGGACACTCAGATGGTTTGGGCCCGTAACCTTGAGAGCTTCGGTGACTATGCCTCAGCTTAGCGACCTGACTGTCTCGGGGGCGTCACGCGGTACTGTTTCCGACTTCAATTCCACTGACGATTTGGATATCACGGTATCTGGAGCCAGCAGAGTTACCGGGGACATTACGGCAGGCAATGTCGAGTTTGACATAAATGGAGCCAGCACTATTCAGTTGGAAGGATCTGCTAACGACATGGACGCTATTGTAAGCGGCGCTAGCCGTTTCAATCTTGACGATTTCATAGTTAATAATGCCGACGTCAATTTTAGTGGTGCTAGTTCGGGCACTGTAAACCTGAATGGCAGACTGGATGCTGACCTTAGCGGTGCATCAAGACTAGCATACATTGGCGAGCCTACAATGGGCGACATCAATACATCCGATGCGTCTACACTTAGCAAGAAATAAAAACTTCACTGGTGTGACCGGTCGGGTCAAATGGCCAACGGTCTTGTAGTCCCTTCGTTTATCTACAAGCACCAGTGTTCTGAAGCTAAAATAAGCAACGGTCTATTAGTTCCAAGCCAGATGTCCCAGACAGCCTCTTCATGTATAGAATAGAACCTTTGTGCCAATCAGCAAAACCCTGTTTTGTTCGTGAAGTCCCATTGTGTCCTAACCCGTCCCAAACAATTTAGCGCCAAAATAACGCCAATTTTTCAGATATGGCATGAAGCTACCGGAGCAACAATAACGACAATGGTGGAAGATAACCCTATACCAATAAAGAAACTAGAAGCCAAACCGCGCCCAAAATGAACCAATAATCTTTATTAAATAAATAGCAGCGGGCATCAGTACTGACATCGCCAAACGACGGACAATGTCTACGCTAAATGGCCATGTTGGGGTCTCTTTTACTCTCTTCTCGTAGGTTACCAGCGCAGAAATGGTGGAGGAGAGGTCACTCATTCCTACCAGCTGCCCCTGTGCCACTCGGTCCTCCAACTCATGGGAAAACCCCGCCAGATGTTTTCGCGCCAGGTCCAGATGACGCGTTTTGGCCTTGGCCATAGCACTGTGGGTACCCCATATAGACAGAAAAAACAACAGTACCGTGAAGCAAACTAGAATTACCCATACAGTGATGTTACTCCACATCAGTAGGTCTTCTGGAGTTTGGAAGACCAGACTCAGGCTGATGCCACCAATGAAAGCAACGGAAAAGCCTAGACTTGAGCGGGCGATGGGTGTCAGCACTCCAGGATCAAATATATCCGGGTTTATGTGTTGACGACTTAATCGCCGAATGTACTGGTTGCCGGTAAACGAACTGTAGATCAGCCAGCTTAGTAGTCCAAACAACATCGTTTGTGTGACTACATCATACGCGCTTAACCACATTGCACCGGCTCGCCAACTGTCGCCCCAGGGTTGCCACAGAGACAGCCAGAAGACTGCTCCTATAAGTATTGCCACCCGCTCCCAGCGACGGTTGGGTATAGGAACTTCCACCTCCACCCGATGTGAGTCACCTTCGTCTATAGGCAATAACGATTGTAAGGACAGTACAGATCGCCACCACAGTCGCCATATGAAAGGATACACCACCAAGATATACATTATTAAAACTGGCCCATCCAGAAGACTTCGCCATAGACTCCAATGTGATAAGTCGGTGAAGACACCGTCTAAATAGGCTGCCAGGACTAGGAATAGGAGTAACAGAACGGCAACTATGACCATAATCCAGCGCCACTGCAGCCGAGAACGCTTCATCAACTCCATAACCAAGGGGTAGGCGCGGGGTTCTTCTGTCATGTATCACTTCCTGTGCGCTGCCGCCATTTACGGCAAGACCTATTAGTTAGGACTCTAAACAATCGAGACAAGCTTTGTCAACGGCGCAAATAGAACCTTCAGTGCGATCCACTAAGACCAGTACATCGAAGACAGCACCCACAGCAATAAAAACAACGGCGGGGATAACAACGATAATATTGGACTAAACGTGGTATGGAGATCTGCTTATTTTGGTGAAGTTTGAGGATAATCTAAGCCATAATTTAAAGCTAAAGGTAACCCTTGACTGGGTTAATTGTGGCTCCACAGAATTGACCTAGTCACTACCTTCTGTGTAGCAGCTACCATGCAGGATGGTAAGTCGGTTATAATCTCGGCTGTCGAATGTATCAATAGACAGGTCATTATGGAAAGGTGCTGCGGCGCGAGCTGGTTGCAGAGGAGAAGCGGTAGTATTATAACAAGTCGGGTACACTGAACTGGCGAAGGGTTTTCGGATTAGTACGAGCTTGGAGTAACTCTTGGAAACCTGATTGCTAAATAAGTGGGGGAAGTGCATTGCATAATACAAGTACAGTTACAGAACAACAGGCTTCCAATAAAGAACCTGTCCGGCTATATTATCTTGACTGGTTACTCGTACTAGCAATTCTAGGTGTAGTTTTATTCCACACTATGCATCCATTTGATGAACTAGGTGACTGGATCATTAAGAACGTGGAACGAAGTGCCATAGTGACCTTTTATGGCGGGTTTTTTACTCTCTGGGGGATGCCGTTTTTCTTCTTCAT
Organism: Dehalococcoidia bacterium; assembly: GCA_029857995.1. Lineage (GTDB taxonomy): Bacteria > Chloroflexota > Dehalococcoidia > GIF9 > AB-539-J10 > RBG-13-51-36. The sequence goes on along the minus strand of JAOUFZ010000022.1, from coordinate 4,990 downwards.
GGCCGGTGCGACCACTTGGATATCGTTGCAGCGACGGACGGTGGGTCAGTATATTCGTGCGCGTGTCACGCGGTTACTTATTCCGTTCATCGTTGGCACTATCATACTGACGCCGATCCAGGTTTACTATGAACTAATTCATAAAGGATGGTGGAAAGGAGGCTCCTTCATCGACTTTATCTTAAGTAGCGAGGTGCGCAACTACTTCTTTTTTGAGTTCCATCAACTAACCTTTGGCCTTGAGTTTTTTGGCCGCGTGGGATATCACCTGTGGTTCGTGGCCTTCCTATTTCTCTTCGCTATCATCACTCTGCCAGTCTTTTTGTGGTTAAAAAAGGAGACTGGGAAAAAATTCGTTGCCGCGCTCACGTGGCTGACAAAATGGCGTGCAGGCCTCCTAGTGTTTGTCGTCCCAATGGTGTTGGCTCGCTTCCTACTTCAACAGGACATACCATCTGACGATTACGGCTTAGCAGACTTCGTCTACTACCTGTTTTTCTTCGTCTCCGGATACATCCTCATCATCAATGAACGGTTCCTGCAAGCTATCCACCGGGATTGGTGGCTCTACTTAATTCTTGGCATCTTGTGCACGCTGTTCTTTTTTTCTATATCAGTAGGGATACCGGTGTGGGATTGGATGGGATCACCCGGTACGCCGGGTTTTTATCTCTCCTGGACCCTACACGGTATTAATAGCTGGTGCTGGATAATAGTCATGTTCTGCGTCGGGATGCGTTTCCTGGACTATACCAACAAATGGCTCCAATACTTACGGGAGGCGAGTTATCCCATCTTTATTGTCCACCAGCCAGTTATTGTTTTCATCGCCTTTTATGCCGTGCAGTGGGAGGTTGATCTCCCAATCAAGTTGTTGGTCGTCGTGCTTGGCACTTTTGCCGTATCGCTCGGCTTTTATGAGTTTTTGGTCCGGCGTATCAACCCGGTTCGCGTTTTGTTCGGCATGAAACCTCGCAAGAAGTGAACCGATTGCGTTTGCTTCGCACTGCGGGAGACAGTTTGGCTAGTTACTTATAAGAGAGCTCGGTTATGGCTGTCCCTTTTTCATCTTCTCAACTTCCTTCTTGATAGCTTCATCATCTGACCCTTTCCCAAAAACAAAAATGCGGAGATAGTCACCAATTACAAAGACACCCCAGATACCCAACGGCCATAGAAACCAAGGAGAACCTCGCCCTGATAATGCCCAAATAACAACAAGTACTGCATTAACTACAGCGTAAGTTGCGAGCCCACTATAAAAACGTTTCCTCTCTTTGACCCTCTTGCTAGCTTCCTCATACATTTGCTCTTCAGATGGTTTCTTTTCCATTTGTGCACCTCCTGTGTTTCTTGTATCTGGACAGTCAACACAATTAATTCGTCTATTTACTATGCAAACTAAAGCCAGCAATCAAGATGCGAAGGACTACATTCTAATCTCCAGCTTACTTTAACAATATGTCCAGGGCACGCTGCATCAATGGATCGAAGCAAGCTATATCATCACGGTAGTTGACTGCTCCCGACAGTGTAATATCCTGGTTAGGAAAGTAGAATACGAAGACATTGAAATCAGCCGAAGTGCCACTATGTCCGATGGCCTCAATGCCGCCCGGGTACTCTACTTTCATGAGTCCCAGACCATAGCCAGTTATCCAAGGGCTTAGAGGATTACCATCTGGCCAAGCTTCGAACGTCTGCATCTCGTCAAGAGTTACGGCATTCTGGAACAATTCACCGGCAAGCAGTGCTTTCAGGAATTGTTCGAGATCCTCAGCCGTTGTTACCAGTGCCTGTCCTCCTGATGTTGAAGCCATCGACGGATCAACTCCGGCCTCGGTAACGTCTAACAATCCAGCACCCAAATCAACGTAGCCGTGGGCCTGGTTGGGCGGACTTGAATTGTCACCCGGTTCAGGCAACAGTGTGTCCTCCAAATCAAGTGGTTCGATGATACGCTGGCGTACCTCTTCACGCCACGTCTTACCAGTAGCATTCTCGATGACCATCCCCAGTAAAATGTAATCCGTATTGGAGTATGCTTGACCTTCCCCGGGAGCGAACAATGGCTCCTGCGCCGCCGCAAAATCAAGCCATTCATCATCCTGCCATACTCTTTGAAGGTCAGCAAGGATATGAGGCATTGCCAGATCAAGAAAATCCGGCATACCTCCAGTATGGTTCAGTAACATGCGTACAGTAATATTACTGCTATTGGCAAATTTACTCGTGATGTTTTCCGCTAATACCGATGTCATCGGGTCATCAAGTGAGAATCTGCCCTCCTCTACTAACTGGAGAACAACCGCCGAGACAAAGGGTTTTGTAAGGCTGCCGCCACGGAACTGGTTGGTGGGCCTCATGGGTGTTGCCTCTTCGATATCCGCGAGGCCGGCAGCACCGGTCCAGGTGCCAAGTTCAGGACTGCTAATACGGAGCAATGCCCCGGGCCATACTGTCTCCTGACTCTGCACTGCATCTTCAAGTGACGCCTGCAATGCAGCTCTCGTTTCTGTACGCTCATCCTTAATTACTGTGGAGTCTCCAGATAGGTTAATATCGCCTAATGTAGGCTCACCAATATAAATGACATGTGAGCCACCGCTGAGGTTAACATCCAGAGTTCCATTTACATTGACGGTAGCTCCTCCGCCCCCGCTAAGGTTGACATCAGCGTTGTTCACAGAGAAAGCCTCTAGAGTTAAATGGCTACCGCCTGAGCCGTTGACATCCAGGTTATCGGCTGTACCCTGCAGATTGACTTGGCTGCCTCCGGAAAGGTCAAAGTAAGCGTCTCCTGCTGTTATGTCACCGGTCACACTGCTGCCCCCAGAGAGCCCGACCGACAAATCGTGCGACGAGCTAAAACCGGAAATGCTGGCTCTAGAACCACCAGATAGTTTGATTTCGTAGAGATCAGGCATGGTGATCTTGGCTGTTAGGGTTACGGAACGGAAACTGCGATTCCACTGGGGTCCAATCTTCAGTGTGTTACCGGATCTATTGACATCAATGTAATCCATCACGTTGTCATCGGCTGTCACCTCTACGCTAAAAGTGCTTGACTGGACTAGTTCTAATTGGAAGCCGCTATGGGCCGCAACCTCAGTAAAATCACTCAAATCGAAGTTTCTAGTTGTCAGGTTACCGGAGCCTATTACAACTCCTCCCAAGACTCCAAAGACAGCCAACAGTACTACTGTCAAAACTACTGCCGCCACTATTCCTATAATTACCTTCTTCATTGTTCACCTCCTTTCATTTTATATCCTTAATATATTTCAGCTACCAACAGCTGTCGTATCTATCCAATAAAATATGGCAGCAGTCAATGCCCTGGTAATATTCTCTTGCTTCATGTCTTGCCGGATATATCAAGATGGGTACCCCGAGAATAGTACCTACTGGAATCAGAAAAAGGCTGAGCATGGCAACAACAATACTAACGATTGTCCTCTGACTTCTTAAGATTATAGACACAATTACATGATGTATCAATACCTTTCGAGCCCAACGACCCCTTTTGGTGTCATGGAACTATTAAATAGTTGCTTAGACGCTGTTCTGCGGGTTGGTTTTTGTTTGGTGTGCTAATCTGCCTCATTTTCGCCTGAGAGGTAGCAGGTTAACATTTGAAGTTGCTATCAGCGAAATTCCTACAATCCCCATGACTGTGGAAATACCCGTGGTGTTTTCTCCCAGGATATCGCCATCAAACATAAAGATGGCAGCTATTACTGCTATAACAAGCCCTATTATCCACTGTGCGAAGAATATTTTCTTTCGCTTATTGCTTATTCCTTCTAGTTTCCCCTCTTTTCGCCCCCTCCAAGCTAATAATGCTACAACTACCAATATAACACCAATAACAATAACCACAATCGGTATACTACTGACCATCTTCAACACCTCCAATTATTGTTTTCCCGGTATACTACGTTTCATCTCACCGGGTTGTCAAGCAGACTGAATTTCTGGGAGCGGCCGAATTTGAACCACCTGGGATAGAAGGCCAGCCTCGAAAAGGGTTCATTTATCTGAGAAAACAGCTGCAATGCCAACAATTGCGAGTACTATCCCGATTCCCATTAGCACTAGTGGGAAGTAGCCACTGCCAGGATCTTTGCTGGACAGATATGCCAGGATAAAAAGCACTGCGCTAAGACCGAATGGTGCAACGATTCTAGCTACCTTCATTTATCCTCCAAAACAATACTATTCTAAATAGTAACACAATGAACTCCATCCTCACAATCTATTAAGGGGAACTCGCCAGGGAAACAGTAAATGGCAGCGGCTGGATTCGAACCAGTTAATGGGCGATGTGTTTTTCCATTTCAATGAAGTCTACTTGCCCGATAGGGGTGTCCCTGATTGTCTTGTTAGTTTCTATGAAACCTACTCTTTGATAGACTTTGATAGCGCGTTGGTTAAAAAGAGCAACAGCGAGCTTGATGGTATGTTTAATCAATTTATATTGTGATATTGCATATCTTACACACTCCAATACAAATTCCTCACCCAGTCCGTGGCCAGTTAAGTCAGGTCTCAGACCTAATGATAGCCAGAATTCATCGTTTTCAGTATAGAAAGACGCCCATCCTACCAATTCATCACTTTCATTCAATACGGCCCTAGTAGTGTTTTGCCAGTTTTTGGTGTCCATAAATATCCTGAGGTCATCTTCATCTGCTGCCATATCATAAAACGAATAGACATCATCGTAGTGCCAATCGGAAACAATGTCATTGGCATGTTTCTGGTTCATGGGGGTAAAAACGAAGTTCATTTTATACTTTGACGGGCTGTATCCGGAAAGATAATCTGGCAAACAAATAGACAAATGGCAGCGGGTGGATTTGAACCACCGACCAAAGGCTTATGAGTCCTCTGCTCTACCCCTGAGCTACGCTGCCAGGAAAAAATAGTTTAGCATTGGCTAGAGGAGACGGTCAAATAAACGGTGCTTCTTCACTGGCCATGACAA
>JAOUFZ010000001.1 GCA_029857995.1 Dehalococcoidia bacterium | reverse complement strand
CTGATGCTTGACCGGCAGCATAAACTGCAGCACTCGTTTTCGTCCAGTCTACCATCCCAACCATCATTCTATCGATTGAAGCCAAGGAGCTTTTCAGCTCTTACAGCCAACACTCCCGGGGCGCATCTACCTGCCCGAGATTCTGGGTGTTGCTAGCGGCAGTGCCCCTATTCTACTTCTTGGCTGGCTTGCTCAGTATTTCGTCTACGATGCCGTATTCCACCGCTTGTTCGGCGCTCAGATAGAAGTCTCGGTCGGTGTCGTGGGCAATCTTTTCCACCGGCTGGCCGGTGTGTTTAGCTATGATGTTACGTATCATCTCCTGCATCCTCATTATTTCTCTGGCGGCAATTTCAATGTCAGCCGCCTGCCCCTGAGCACCCCCAACCGCCTGGTGCAGATGTATGGTCGAATTCGGTAAAGCGTACCTCTTCCCTTTAGTCCCAGCACAAAGAAGCACGGTACCCATGCTGGCTGCCAGACCAACACAAATAGTGGATATCGGGCAGCGAAGAATCTGCATAGTATCGTAAATAGCTAAGCCAGCACTGATAATGCCGCCGGGACAATGAACATAAAGGTTTATGTCCTTTTCAGGGTCTTCCCTCTCCAAATAGAGGAGCTGAGCAATAATGAGATTGGCTATCTGGTCATTGATCGGTGTGCCCAGAAAAACGATTCTCTCCCTCAGCAAGAGAGAATATATGTCGAAAATACGCTCACCTCGGGCACTGGTTTCGGTCACCGTCGGAATTACCACTTGAAATTTTGTTTCCATCATTCCCCCTTTGTAATATCTTTAATATCGCCAATAGCTATCTGCAATAATCGGTCCATCGTCTTCTGAGTACGCAACGACTGCTCAATTGACTGCTTAAACTGAGGCAGTGAGAAGAACTGCCTTGCTTTCTCCTTGTCCCCAGCATCATTGGCAATCGCATCTATCTTATTATCCACCTCTGAGGCACCAATTTCAACTTTTTCCTCATCAGCCAGTTTCCCTAAGACAAGACCTTGAACAAGACGCTTCTTTGCCATAGGACGCAGCTCTTGTCTGATTTCCTCCTCCGTTTTACTAGCCCTCTTCAGGTAATCGGCTATCTCTTTGAAACCCAAGCGCTGTGCCTCGCTTCTGAGGAGTCCGTCAATTTCCTCATCCTCCAAAATAGGGGGGTAGTTCACCTCGCTCATTTCCACTAGAGCGTCAAGCGCTTTTTGCTTCAACTCCAAACGATTTCTAGCCTCAGCTTTGGTTCTTAAATGAGCAGCCACCTTCTCCTTCATATCCTCCAATCCACCATAGCCGGCACCTTTAGCCAATTCATCGTTAAGCTCTGGCAACTGTTTCTCCTTTACCTCACTAACAGTGACTCTGAAACTGGCTTCCTTGCTGCGCATTTCCTTAATAGGATAGTCATCGGGAATGGTCAAATTGAAGGTCTTTTCCTTATTCTTTTCAGCGCCCTGCAGGCAAGAAGCGAATCCCGGCACAGGTGAACGTGAGTCCTTGTCCATCTCATACAATATGTCTTTGTGATCCAACCAGGGTTTCCCGTCCACCTTGGCCTGGACATTTATGGCAACTAAATCACCTAGCTCAGCCCGGCGGTCTGCGGGGACCCATGCCCCTTGTTCTTTCCGGAACTCTTCCATGGCAGCGGCAACTTCTTTGTCGGTGACTTCTATTTCCGGGCTGGCATCCAGCCTTATGCCCTGGTAGTCGCCAAGCTTCACTTCCGGTTTGAGAGACACTGTGGCCTTGAAAATCAGAGGCTCAGTTTGAGTAATCTCTAGTTCCGGTTCAGCAATGGGTTCAAGCTCCTTCGATTGTATCGCCTCCTTGTAAAGTTGAGGTACAAGATGCTCCAATGCCTCTTCCAACAGAGCCCTCTTCCCTATGTGTTGCTCCAGAATGACTCTAGGGGCCTTGCCTTTGCGGAAACCAGGTACGGACACCTCCTTAACGAGGTGATGATAAGCCTCATCCAGTGATTTATCTAACTCACTGGCCTCAGCCTCTATATTGAGAGCTATCCGGCAATTCTCCAAATCTTCCGTGCTTACTTTCATGGCTGATTCCTTGTCACTGCGAACGGAGAACCTCGCGTTTTAGCTTAAGGTTGAGCTCATCAAGTTGATGCTTGTCAACATAAGAAGGGCTATCTAACATCACATCAACGGCATTCTGATTCTTGGGGAAGGCGATAACTTCCCTTATGCTCCGCTCCCCGGCCAGTAACATCACTAAACGGTCCAGACCTATGGCAATACCGCCATGAGGCGGTGCTCCATATTCCAGTGCTTCTAAGAAACCTCCAAATCGGTTTTCTGTTTCTTCTTTGCTGTAACCGAGGAGGCTAAATACTCTTTCCTGAAACTGACGATTATGGATTCTAATGCTGCCGCTCCCAAGTTCGCAGCCATTACACACTACGTCATAATGTTGACCCTGAACTCTAGCCGGTTCACTATCAAGAAGTGCCACATCCTCCCATCGAGGAGCGGTGAACGGATGGTGCATGGGTTCCCAACGCTTTTCAGCTTCGTTCCATTCCAAAAAAGGGAAATCGACTACGAAGGCAAAAGCCAGCAGGCTACCGTCACCTAAATTAAGTCGCTGTGCCAGCTGGCGGCGTAGCTCATCCAGGGTCTTGTTGACTACCGCCAGCTTATCAGCCACGATAAGCAAAAGGTCACCAGGCTTTGCTTCAAATCTATCGGCTATCCCTTGCAACTGGCCAAGAGTCAGATATTTCGTAGCCGCCGATTTCACCTCATCCAGAGTCACTGCGTCCCCAGTAAAAGCCATGGTCATCAAACCCTGGGCACCGCAACCCTTTGCTAGATCTATCAATTCATCAAGTTGATGGCGAGTATAGTGGCCACAACCGGGGATACATATGCCCTTCACTTTGCCGTTGTCGTCGAGCGCCGAGCGAAAAACCTGGAAGTCGGTGTTAGCAGAGATATCGGATATGTCCTTGATCTCTAAGCCAAACCTTATATCCGGTTTATCTGTGCCAAATCTCTCCATCGCTTCTTTATAGGAAAGGCGTGGAAAGGGCTCCACTAATCGCATATCAGGTTTGACACTCTTGACAAGCGAGGTAAATAGTCCTTCCATGAGTCGCAATATGTCCGGCGCCTCAACGAAACTCATCTCCAGGTCAAGCTGGGTGAACTCAGGCTGCCGATCTGCTCGGAGGTCTTCGTCCCTGAAGCAACGAGCTATCTGGAAGTACTTGTCAAATCCAGCTACCATGAGCAGTTGTTTAAGTTGCTGCGGGGATTGAGGCAGAGCATAGAACTTGCCAGGATTGATACGGCTGGGCACAAGGTAATCACGCGCTCCCTCCGGCGTGCTCTTAATCAAAATGGGTGTCTCAATTTCCACAAATCCCCTAGCATCCAGAAAATCACGAATAAACTTTATCACCTTGTGGCGTAGAATGAGATTATCCTTCAGCCTGGGTCTTCTCAGGTACAGGTAGCGGTTTTTGAGGCAAAGCGATTCTTCAACTTCCTCATCTTCACTTATGTAAAATGGCGGTGTTTTTGATGGATTAAGGATGACAGCCTCTTTGGCTATGACCTCAATATCTCCAGTAGCCAGTTTACGATTCTCCGTCCCTTTAGGGCGGGTGGCAACTTCCCCGGTGACCTGAACTACATACTCACTGCGGAGCGAACCAGCTACCTCGTATGCTCCTTGTGATATCTGGGGATTGAACACGACCTGAACTATGCCTTCTCGGTCACGCAGGTCGATGAATACCTTCCCGCCATGGTCACGACGCCGGTGCACCCAGCCAGCTAAAGTGACTTTCTGTGCGGCATGCTCTTCCCTTAGTTCCCCGCAGTTATGGCTTTTCAGCAAAGGTAATCTCCCATTCTAAATCCCACGAGAATCCTGCAATTTTCATGGGAACCTGGTGAGTCAAATCATCAGGGTCTCCAATAAGTCACAAAACTTCCTGGGGTTGCTTTAGACTGGTCATTATAGCTTATGGAAGGTAGGCTTTCAATTGAACAAAGAAGTCATAGCTCCACTAGTTCCTGAAGAACAGCCAACACGTCCTCTCGATGCACATCGCTACGAATCACTGCTTTGCCGATATCTTGTAACAGCACCCAACGAATTGCCTTTTCTATCACTTTCTTGTCCAGTTCCATGGCCCTGGTTACCCCGTCAATGCTCAACTTGAGATTGCTTCGCTTCGGCCGCAATGACGTGGGCAACCCGAATTTCTGCAGCAGGGCTTGCTGGCGCTCCACTCCCGCTGAAGGCAAAAGACCTAACCGCTGACTGAGCTTAGCGGCTCCCACCATGCCAATGGCTACCGCTTCGCCATGAAGGAAGCGCTTATACCGAGTAGCCGCCTCCAATCCGTGAGCGATAGTATGTCCATAATTCAAGATGGTACGCTTCCCTTCTCTTTCTTTTTCATCCTGACTGACGACCTGAGCTTTGATAGCAGCGCTGCGGGCAATAGCCTGGGTAAGCAACATCGGCTCTAGTTTTCTTAGATTGTCGACATTAGTCTCCAGGAATTCAAAAAATTCCTTATCTAGAATCAAGCCATGCTTAATAACCTCGGCCCAGCCTGAGGTCAACTCACGCTGAGGCAGAGTAGTAAGAGCCTGACAGTCAGCCAGAACCAGGTTAGGCTGATAGAAGGCGCCGATAAGGTTTTTCCCCTCACGATGATTAACACCGACCTTGCCCCCGATACTGGCATCAACCATGGCTACTAGACTGGTCGGCACTTGTACCCAGGGCATGCCCCGCAAGAAGGTGGCCGCCACAAAGCCGGCTAAGTCACCTACCATGCCCCCACCCAGGGCGACAATGATATCGTCCCGCTCCGTTCGATGTTCGACCAGAAAATCATAGATTTTGATGGCAGAGTCCATGCTTTTCGTTTCTTCACCCGGCGGCACGACAAAGGAATTAACTGAAAAGCCAGCATTTTTGAGGACTCCCTCAACTTTGCTCCCATAAAGAGAAAAAACATTCTCATCGCTGATTATGGTCACTTTGCCGGACAAAGCAGCTTGCTTCATCTTTTCACCGAGTTTGTCCCATAGGCCGTAGCCAACGAAGACGGGATAACTTTGAGTAGCAGTCTCCACCACGCAGGCGACTTCATCATTCGCCTTCAGCTCTGAGTCTAATTTCCTCTCCTTTGAGGGGAGAGGATCAAAATGAGGGTGAGCGCGACGAAGCAATCTCCAGGCCCTTATTACTTCTTCTGCTACTTCACTGATGCTTAAGCCGTCAGTATGGATTGTCCAATCCGCTTTGGCGTAGTAAGCCTGCCGGGAGGCTTTAAGCTGCCTGATGCGTTCCAAAGGGTTATCGGCAGCTAAAAGGGGGCGAACTTCAGTCTCAGGGCTACAAGCAGCTTCATGGAACAAGCGTTCATAGATTGTCTCAGGCTTAGCCTCCAGACAGACAATTATCCCGGTTCTGGCCAGCAGCTCATAGTTTTGCGGGTCAATTATGGCACCACCGCCAATAGCTATGACTGTCTGCCTTTGCTGGCAAGCTTTTCTAATTGTCTCCCGCTCCAGTCCCCTGAACCTGCCTTCCCCATCCTGACGAAAAATCTCGGCGATAGGCTTACCAGCTTGTTTAACTATCTCATCATCGGTATCCAGAAAATCCCAATTTAATCTCCGAGCTATCTCTTTAGCCACCAGAGATTTACCGGTGCCTGAGAAACCTGTGATGACGAGATTGGTTATTTGCCAGTCCACTTCCATCAGTTATATTTGTCAGTATATTGAAAAATCCAGATTAGAGCAACAATTAGCGTTGCGCGAGATTGATTACTAATTACCAGGTGTCATTGCGAGCGAAGCGTGGCAATCTCATTGTCCTCGACTGAGATTGCTTCGGCACAGTCGTGCCTCGCAATGATAAAAAGGAGACACGAACCAATATTGCCTAGCTTGTTTCGAGCATTAGCGAGGAATTCTGCTCCTCACAATGACAGGAAACAAGTGTCACCAGGGTACTGAACGAATACACCCTGTTGACAAATACCCACAGGCACGTTATCATACAAATTTACCCTAGCTATGCCTAGGCGCGGGCACAGTTTATTCTCGAGAAAGAGCGCAATTTCCTTTTGTGAGGCTGCTATTGTGAATTCGTACCACAGCCGGTGCTTAACATCTGTTTCCCTGGTTTGCTGGCTTTTTGTATGGATGCGGACAAAATTGTGAAAAGATCTCGACAGAACGCGTTTATGGATTTACTTAACAGGATTTTAACATTGGTAGGATATTCTTAAAGATAAAGCCAGAGAAGGGGGGGTGATGCCTATCGAAGCAGAGTTTGCAGAACTGGATTTTGGACGAATCCGACAAGGGTGCAAAGGACGGAAAAGAACTTTGTAGTGCGGATTGTGGTAACGACAAATAACATGGGTAAAAACAAGTAGAAAGGAGGGCAACTTAACAGCGAAATAGTGTTAAATGAATCCAAACAACAACTAGGGGATGTAGTGTGGATGAAGGAAATGAAGAAAATTAGGTAAAGGAGGTTAGAATTGAGTAAAAGACTTTCAAAATTGGGCTGGATAGTCATAATTGCCCTGTTAACCCTCGCTCTTGTCGCATTTCCGGCCTGTACTCAAACCGGTGAAGAAGAGGAAGAAGAAGAAAACGGGGGACCTGCGATACCCTACAAGAACGATGGTATATTTGTCCAGATGACCATCGGAGAACCAGAGACCCTTGATCCGGCAGCGTCCTACGATAATGCCAGCGGCGAGCAGATAGACCTTGTCTATGAAACACTCGTCGACTACGACCGTGGAGCGGCTGGTGACTTCGTGGGACAGCTGGCTACAGACTGGGTATGGAACGCTGCAGACCTTACCTGGACCTTCACGATCCGCCAGGGCGTTAAGTTCCACGAAGGTGGCGACTTGAGCCCTGAAGATGTGGAGTACTCGTTCGAGCGGGCGATGATCTATGACAGACTTGGCGGACCTACCTGGATGCTTTTCGAGCCGCTGCTACTCGCGGGTGAGTATGCCGGCCTCACTTTCGCGGATGTCGACGCGACGGTAGAGGTTGACGGCAATAACGTTGTGTTTACGTTAGCTGATGCTGGCTATACATTGATTTGGCTCCAGACTATCTGCGGCGGCTGGGGCTCGATAGTGGACAAGGAATGGTGCATTGCCAACGGGGAATGGGATGGCACTGAAGCCGACATTCCAAACCATTACCAGCAGGAAGACGGCACCACTTACCTGTGGACCCACATGAACGGTACCGGCCCCTGGAAACTGAACCAGTGGGAACACGGCGTACAGTTCAAACTGGAGAGATTCGATGACTACTGGCGAGAGCCTGCGCCGTTTGACTTTGTCATCAGCCAGCTGGTCGAGGAATGGACTACCCGAAAGCAGGCGCTCCTGGCCGGGGATGCCGACTTTGTCCTCGTGGACAAGATGTACATCCCTGAGATTGAGGGTGTTGCTGATCTCCTCAAAATCAAAGACCTGGGTGAGCTTGCGGTTACTTCTATGTTCATGAATCAGGATATCGAGACTGAAGACAACGACTACATCGGCACTGGTCAGCTTGACGGAAACGGCATCCCGGGGGACTTCTTCTCTGACCCAGACGTGCGCAAGGGTTTCCTGTATGCCTTCGACTATGAGACGGCCATCAGAGATATTATGCTGGATGAGGGCATAACTCCACCTTCACCGATCGTTGAAGGCCTTCTCGGCTACAATCCCGATGCCTCCCGTTACACCTATGACCTGGCGAAGGCCGAAGAACACCTGAAGGCCGCCTGGGGCGGTCAGGTCTGGGAGAAGGGATTCAAATTCACCGCAATCTACAACAGCGGAAACGACATGCGTAAGGCTGCCATGGAGATCCTGGCCGAGAACCTATTCGAGATCAATAACAAATTCCAGGTCGCCGTCGTGGGGCTGCCTTGGGGCACTGGAATGGTGCCACTCCTCAGGAGCTACCGGTTGGTGCTTTATGCCTGTGGCTGGGGGGGTGACTATCCTCACGCCCACAATTTCGTCGCGCCTTTCATGTCTACCTATGGCACCTTCTCTAAATTCATGAGTTATGGCTCTGCTGAGCTTGACGCCACGATTGAGGCTGCCCTCCTCGAGCTGGACCCCGAGGAGCAGCTGGACAAGTACTATGAACTCCAGCAGATTTGGTACGACGATGCTCCTGCTATCATGTGCTGGCAGCCGACAGGGAGGCGCTGGTTCACCAAGTATATACATGGCTTCTTCTTTAACCCGATGATCCCTGGCGACGCAGGACCTCTGTATTACATGAGCAAGTCGGCATCCTGAAGCAAGGGGTGATATTACCGGGCTACTCATGAGCTTGGTGCAACAGGCAAGAGACCCCCGCTTGCAGGCGGGGGTCTCTTTATGATATAAAGGCGTACTTTGGAACTAAGGTCCTATATTATCCGCCGGTTGCTTCTTCTTATCCCGGTGCTGCTCGGGGTGACCTTGTTTATCTTCGGCATTACCATGATGTTCAGCCCGACACAGCGTGCAATGCTTTATGTCCGTGACGCGAAGCAACTGGCAGACCTGCCGGCTGTCATCGAGCGGTACGGTCTTGATCAGCCGTTCGTGGTGCAATACGGTACCTGGCTGGGCCAGGTGTTCACCGGTAACCTAGGGTATTCAAAAGTAGTCTCGCAGCCTGTGTCGGACGCCATCATTCAATTCCTGCCGGCTACGCTGGAGCTGGCTATATTCGCCACGCCGCTTATCATTTTGCTCGGCATCCTTTTAGGTACCACAGCCGCCGCCCACAAAGACAGGCCCCTTGACCATGGCACACGTGTAGCGGCCATCCTGGGATGGTCGCTGCCCACCTTCTGGCTGGGCTTGATGTTGCTGATGATCTTCTATGGGTTCCTCAGGGGCTTCCTGCCGCCGGGCCGCCTGAGTGTCCAGATAGACCTTCTGGTTAACGCCGCACCGTTTATCCGTTACACCCATATCAACACCATTGATGCCATCCTCAATCTTGACGGGCCGGTCTTTCTGGACGCCTTAAGACATCTGGTCTTGCCGGTGGTTACACTTTCGGTTGTCAACGTGGCCTTTATTATGAGGCTGATGCGCTCCAGCATGCTGGAGTCTCTGGGTAAGGGATACATTCTCACCGCTAGGGCCAAGGGGCTTGCCGAAAGGGTGGTGGTCAACAAGCATGCCCGCCGCAATGCCCTCATCCCGGTGATAACCGTATCGGGTTACGTGTTTGCCGCCCTGGCGAATGGTGTCGTCATTACCGAGACCATCTTTAACTTCAAGGGCATCGGCTGGTGGGCCTGGCAGTCGGCCATCAACCTGGACATATCTTCGGTGCTCGGCTTCGCGCTGTTTAATGCCGTCCTGTTCGTGCTGGTCAACCTGGTGGTGGATGTCCTCTACACCCGCGTCGACCCGAGAGTTAGGCTAGGACAAGGAGTGCAATGACCGACTGGAAATTCACGGCCCGGCAGCTTGTCAGGAACCCGCTTTCGCTCCTCGGAATCATAATCATCGTCATCTTTGTCTTCATCGCCATCTTCGCTCCTCTTATTGCTCCGACTCCGGAGAGTCACCAACAACGCCCCTATATGATACCCCGCGACGGCTACAGAGCGCAACCAGAACCCCCCAGCGAGGACCATATCTTTGGCACCACCCAGGGGCAGTATGATATCTTCTACGGGGTTATCTGGGGCACCCGCTCTGCGTTTCGCGTAGGCCTGGTGGTAATTGGCATTGTGGTCGTTATAGGCATCCTGTTGGGTAGTCTGGCCGGTTACTTCGGTGGCATCGTCGACGAAATTATTATGCGCATCACCGACGTTTTTCTGGCCTTCCCGGCGCTAATTCTGGCTATGGCAATCGTCGCTGCTTTAGGGCCCAGCCTGAACACCGTCATAATCGCTCTTACCGTGGTCTCGTGGCCCTCCTATGCGCGTCTCATCCGCGGCGACATACTCCAGGTCCGTGAGGAGGACTACATCGAGGCTTCCCGTGGGTTGGGTGCCTCAAGTGCCAGGGTCATACTCCGCCATGCGCTGCCCAACGCTATTTACCCCACACTTATCATGGCTTCACTGGACATAGGGGCGGTGGTGCTGTCAGCGGCAGCACTGAGTTTTCTGGGACTGGGCGCACCCGAAGGCTACGCCGACTGGGGGCAGCTGACTTCATTCGCCCGTAACTGGATCGTGGGGCCGCCCGGTGACCCTTTGAAGTACTGGTACGCGGTGACCATTCCCGGCCTGTTCATCCTCTTTTTCGTGCTGGGTTGGAACCTTCTCGGTGATGCGTTCAGGGATATTTTCGATCCCAGGTTGGCCAGACGTTAGATGAAAGACCTTATCAGGATAAGAGACCTCTCGGTCAGGTTTTACACTTATGAGGGTGTTGTCCACGCCATCGATGACCTGGACCTGGACATCAGGCAGGGGGAGACACTGGGGATAGTGGGCGAAACCGGTTCGGGAAAGTCAATGACCGCTCTGGCGATCCTCCGCCTTGTCCCCTACCCCGGTAAGATAGAATCGGGCAGTATCGTCTTCTGTGATAGGGATAGCGGCGGTGAAGTTGAGTTGCTGAAATTGAGAGAGGATAGGATGAGGGCCATTCGCGGCAACAAGATATCCATGGTCTTCCAGGAGCCGGGGGCTGCTTTGAACCCCGTCTATACCATCGGTGACCAGATCTCCGAAGTGTTCCTGCTTCACCGGCGCCAGGAGCTGGGCCGCCGGGCGAGGGAGCGGGTAGATAACCTGCTCAACGACGGAAATGGCTTTGGCGCTGGCCTGAAGAGGCCTTTCTGGCACTGGCAGTCGAGAATTTATGACAAGATAGCCGAGGAGCCTCATGCCCTTGAGCCCCGCCTCCTAAGCCATATCCCGCTGTTCAGGCGGCTTCTCTGGCGATTAAAAGATGAGGCCAGCCTGCTCACGGTTGATATGCTAAAAGATGTAGAAATCCCCGACGCGGCCCGTGTGGCCGCTGAGTACCCTCACGAGCTTTCCGGGGGGATGAAACAGCGGGCGGTGATTGCCATGGCACTGGCCTGCTCTCCGGAGCTTCTCATCGCCGATGAGCCAACTACTTCGCTCGATGTCACTATTCAAGCGCAGATGCTGGAACTATTCCGGCGCATCAAGGCGGACAAAGGGGCTTCTGTTCTTTTTGTTACTCATAACCTGGGAGTGGCCTCCGAAGTCTGCGACCGGGTGGCGGTTATGTACGCCGGCAGACTCTGCGAGGTATGCACCGTCGAAGAACTATTCCTCCATCCCTTACATCCTTATACCAGGGCTTTGCTGGACGCCGTTCCTATGCCGGGAAAGGAACTGCAGACCATACCGGGAGCACTGGCCGACGCCTTGAACCCGCCGCCGGGTTGCCGTTTTCACCCACGGTGCCCGAGCGCTACACCGCTGTGCCAGCAGGAGAGGCCCAAACTTAAGGCGGTCGCCAAGGACCATATGGTGGCCTGTTATCTTTTCTAATCGACGACATAACATATGAACACGCTTGTTGATATCAGACGATTGAAGAAACACTTCCCAATACGCGGTGGTGTTTTGAGAAGACCGATCGGCGCGGTCAAAGCGGTGGATGGCGTCAGTCTGACCATCAAGCGAGGGCAATGGCTGGGGCTGGTAGGCGAATCCGGCTGTGGCAAGACGACACTGGCCAAGACAGTTGTGCGCCTCTTGAGACCAACCAGCGGCCATGTTTATTTCGATATCCCTGATGCGCCGAAGGCGCAGATAGAAGCATTGGAGTCGGCGGACAAGAATAGTCGCGAACTGGCTTCTCTCCTGAAGGAAAATGATCTGGCGACCTTTTCCGGTCACAGGGTCCAATTATTCCGTCGCCGTGCCCAGCTTGTCCACCAGGACCCTTTTACCTCCCTTGACCCGCGCATGAAGATAAAGAATACAGTTGCTGAGCCCCTGATAATTCACCGGGTGCTTTCCGGCCAGGCACAGCAGACGGCAGTCAAGGACCTGCTCACAAGAGTTGGGTTGAGTGCAGGGCAGATGGAGCGCTATCCCCATCAATTTAGCGGCGGCCAGCGCCAGCGCATCGCCATAGCTCGTGCTCTGGCTACGAAACCGGAGTTTATCGCCTTTGACGAACCCACTTCTGCCCTGGACGTCTCTGTGCAAGCCCAGATTCTCAACCTTTTGAAGGACCTTAAGAAAGAGTTTGGCCTTACCTACCTCTACATCACCCATGAGCTTCTGATTGCCGAGAGTGTCTGCGATTATATCGCTGTGATGTACCTGGGTAAGGTCGTGGAGATGGGAAGGCCGGAGGAGATATTTCACACCCCGCGTCATCCCTATGCCCAGTCGCTAGTCGCGGCAACGCCAGTCCCTGACCCTGCGAGAAGGGTCGGTCGCATCGTACTGCCTGGCGAGGTGCCCAGCCCAGCCAATCCACCCCCCGGCTGCACTTTTCATCCCAGGTGTTCCCGGGCGAGCAAAGAGTGCCATGAACTTGAGCCGCCACTCGAGCCCGTTGGCGGCGACCACTACGTTGCCTGCTTTCATCCTCTATAGACTGCTAGCCCTCTCCCAGGTCTGTTTGTCTGCTACCCAACGGATTAGTCTTCGTTCCTTGCGATGAGACTCTCCAGTTGCGTCTCCCAAATAATCTCGTTAACTAACGGTTTTCCCAGAGTGCAGACTCGTGCTATACTTCACGGATTCGACCACAGAATTGCCAGAGAACAGCGCAATGATTCTAAAGATGCTAGCGGTCGGTCCCTTTGCCGCCAACTGCTATATCGTTGGTTCATCCGCGACCAAGCAAGGGATGATTATTGATCCCGGCGCTGACGCTGAGACTATTTTGAGAACGGTGCAGCAAACAGGGTTATCCATATCGTTAATCGTGATAACCCATGCCCATATGGACCATGTTGGTGCCCTGCGTGCAGTTCAAGCAAGGACTAATGCCCAGTTTGCCGTTCATGAGGCTGAGAAAGGATTCGTATTTTCCGCCCCAATGCGTATGCTAACATCACTCGGCATCTCTCCTGTCAAATCACCCCCTCGCCCGGACAGGTTACTTAAGGATGGTGACTGCATAGATGTGGACGACTTACACTTCGAAGTCCTTCACACGCCGGGACACAGTTCTGGTGGAATCTGTCTTTGGGGGCAGGGAGTGGTCTTCAGTGGCGATACTCTATTTAGTCTTGGCATTGGCAGGACCGATTTTCCCGGTTGCAGCCACGAACGTCTGATGAAGAGTATCCATGAAAAGCTTATGGTCTTACCTGATGAAACCATTGTCTACCCCGGTCACGGACCGACCACCACTGTCGGTGATGAGCGCCGAGGAAATCCCTTTCTCCAGTGATTACACCTTTTAACCTGAATTTCCTATATAAAGCAAGTTGTACAAACAGGTTTCTATGGTAGAATAGCTTCAAAAACCCCTTGTTTGGCCACATTAGACGGGGCTAATTGGAAGAAGCCAATGGGTAAAAAGTTTAAATTGTGCTTTAACTGGCGTCAGTATTCTCTCCTGATAATCGCCATCGTGCTCCTGGTCATGTCAGCGATACCCAGTTCTGGCCCTTCGATTGAGGGTCTCTTAGCTGTTGACTACACACCGCTGCCCGGGGATGACTGGGAGGTATCAACACCCGCAGAGCAAGGGCTGGATCCGATGCTGGTGGCGGAGCTGTATTACAATGCGGCTGAATTAGAGACCCTCTATAGCCTGCTGGTCATCAAGAACGGCTATCTCATCGCTGAAGATTATTTCAATGAAGGTTCGGTTGACCAGAAAGACCGGTTACAATCGGTGACGAAGAGTTATACCTCGGCGCTGGTCGGAATTGCTCTGGATCAGGGTTACCTGTCAAGCGTGGACCAGAAGATGCTGGATTTCTTCCCGGAGTTGGCCGATCAGATCACTGACCCGAGGAAGGAGCAGATAACGATTCGAGAGTTGCTTCAGATGCGCGCTGGATATCCGTGGGAGGAAACCAGTCCTGCTCTCTGGGATGGCCTTTTATCGGGTCACTATCCGCCTCTCATAGAAGAATTCCCTCTCATCGCCGATCCGGGAACCGAGTTCCATTACAGCAATCTATCGTCCAACTGGCTGGGGATTATCGTAGACCGGGCGACTGGTACGAATCTCAAGGCATACGCTGAAGAGAATCTTTTCTTACCGCTTGGTGTGGAGGCGGGCGAATGGGGCATGGACGCGGAGGGCCACAACAATGGCTGTGCGGATCTGCACTTGACGGCACGTGATGCGGCCAAATTCGGCCTGTTATACCTCAACGATGGTGAATACGAGGGAAACCAGGTCGTTCCCGCCGACTGGGTGCATGATTCCCTGCAGAGGTACTCGGAGGATATCAATGTGACTGGCGGATTTCCGGCAAACTGGGGCCTTTCCTTCCGCGACGCCGGGTATGGCTATCAGTGGTGGTCTGCCAGAGTAGGCGAGCATCATTTCGACCTCGCGTGGGGACATGGAGGGCAGCTGATTGTTTTGCTGGATGAACTCGATATGGTTATTGTCGTTACCTCTTACCCGTTTTGGCTGCAACATGATGCCGAGGCATGGAAGCATGAATTGGCCAATGTCAACCTGGTGGGTGAGTTCATCAAGTCCTTGCCCAGTGAGTGATGGGCAGGCCAGAGTGACGTTCCGGCCTGCTAAGCGGTATTAAAGATATTCCCCATTAAAGGCTTCTGTTAATGCTTCTTCGGTGTTTCTAATACCGCCTCATTTAACTGGGGATTGTGGTCGAGCAACTAGGATATGTTGCTCAGATAATTACGGTAATTTGCCAGCGTCTCTTTTAAGTTATCCCCACCGAATTTCTCCAGACAGGCATCAGCCAGGACGATAGCTAACATAGCTTCTCCGATTACTCCAGCGGCGGGGACGACACAAATATCGCTGCGCTCGTAGTGAGCTTTCGCTACCTTCCCGCTACGAAGGTCTACGGAAGGCAAAGGACTAGCTAGGGTAGCAATAGGTTTGACTGCTGCCTTCACTACTATATCCTCGCCATTGCTCATGCCACCTTCGATGCCCCCGGCATGGTTGGTGGCATGTCGCCAGAGAAGAGATTGCTTCGCTTCGCTCGCAATGACAGAAGAAGCAGGTTCTATAACATCTTGAGCTTGCGACCCTCTAAGCTTGGCTAAAACAAATCCCGCTCCAATTTCCACTCCTTTTACGGCATTGATGCTCATTATCGCCTTAGCAATCCTGCCATCGAGACGACGGTCCCAGCTAACGTGGCTGCCCAGCCCGATGGGAACGCCGGTAGCAATCACTTCAAAGACGCCTCCCAACGTGTCTCCATCGGCTTTGGCGGCATCAATGGCTGCCATCATCCCCTTCTCCAGTTTGGCATTAGCACAATGGACTGGAGAGGCTTCTACTTCTTGCCAATCTATAGAGCTCGTTTCGCCTCGTTCCCAGTGATGTTGCCCAATTGCCACAGTGTGGCTATGAATGGCAATGCCCAACTCCTCCAGGAATCTTCGGGCTATGGCTCCGACAGCTACTCTGGCGGCTGTTTCCCGGGCACTGGCTCTTTCCATAAGCGGCCTGATATCTTTAAGACCGTATTTAGTTACACCAGCCAGGTCGGCATGTCCCGGGCGGGGACTGGTTACAGGCTCGGCTTCTTTCTCTATTGGAGAAACACTCAACTGTTCCTGCCAGTTTTGCCAGTCTCGATTGGTGATAAAGAGTCCGATGGGGCTACCCGTAGTGAGCCCGTAGCGAACACCTGCCATAATTTCCGCCTTATCCTCTTCAATCTTCATGCGAGGACCGCGCCCGTAGCCTTGTTGGCGACGCCTGAGTTCCTTATTGATATAACCCTCTTCCAGGGGAAGGGCAGCCACCATGCCTTCCGCTATGGCCACCAACCCCTTTCCGTGGGATTCCCCGCCGGTAAGAAAACGAAATTGTCCCATTAGATTAACCCTAAAAAGCCCTGTGACCCCTTGACTAACTCCATAAACTCAACCTTAGACTCAACCGGGTACCCACGAGAATCTCAACGTCTTCGTGAGTGGAATCAGCTTTGATATAGAAATAGAGGCTGTGGATAGTTATGGTTTAAAATTTCCAATAGAATCATGTCTTCTGCACCCGACCCAGATATCCTCGCCTTTATAACATCGACAAGCCCTAACAGCGACCATAGTGTTAGCCTGGGTGGTTTATAATACTTCACTATCGCAGTTTGTATGTCAGCTAATTCCATAGCCAAATCTATTGCTGTATCCAGGTCGCCCAGTTCATCAACTAGACCCAACTCCTTCGCTTTGCTACCACTGTAAAGCTGCCCTGTAGCTAAATCTCTGACATCATCCTCGCTTAGCCCCCTCCTTTCAACAACCACGTCAATGAATTGCTCGTAATACTCATCGACCATTGCCTGCATAATTTCCTGTTCTTCCGCCGTTAGTTCCCTGACCCCCCAATACATGTCCTTATACTTGCCGCCCTTGAAGATTGCTATCTCAATACCAAGCTTCTCTAGAAGTCCCTTAACGTTCACTGCGGAAGAAATAACCCCGATGCTTCCCGTCATTGTAGTAGGAAGGGCAACAATCTTATCTGCCGGGGTTGAAATATAGTAGCCACCCGAAGCAGCCATACCCCCCATGCTCACTACAATCGTTTTTGTCTCCTTAGCTCTCTCTATCTCCAAAAGGATTTCCTGGCAGGGCTCTATCTCACCGCCAGAGCTATCTATATGGAAAACAATCGCCTTAACCGCCTTATCTCTCTCTGCCTTTGCCAAATAGTTTCTTACGAGCCCCGGGGTAATGCTTGAGCCAGAGAAGGATGAAGAGTCTCCTGTCGTAATACTCCCACTGAGCGGAATTACAACAACTTTATCCGGTGCCCGCCTCGGAATCAAGAGAACCGGAATCAGTATCGCCGCGAGCACCGCCAATACACACAAACTGACAATGATTGCCTTTTTTCTCATCATTGTTCCCCTGTCAACATTTCCTTAGCTCTTTTCAACATTATGTCGACAGGAGCTTCCTTACCTGTCCATAGCTTGAAGGAAGCCGCTCCTTGGTATACTAGCATAGGTAGCCCGCCAAGTATATTGGCCCCGGCTTTTTGTGCTAGCCTTAACAGAGGTGTCAGCCAGGGGTTATATACGACATCATATACCAGGACGTTCTTAGGAATCACTTCAAGGCTGAGAGGTGATTGTCCCTCTTGAGGACTGTCCTTCATTCCTATTGTGGTGCAATGGACTATTAAATCGCAGTCGACAAAAGTTCCGGCTGAGCCTAGATTCTGCCACTGAAATGCACTGATACTGGCCTCCCAATCCTTCGAGCTCGGTGAAGCTTCTTTAATATACCTGACCAAATTTTCGGCCAATGTACTGGCTCGCTCAAAGATACCATCAGAAATGCCCAGTGAAGCCACTTTTCTTTGCACCAGAACAAAAGTCACTGCCCTGGCCACCCCGCCAGCACCCAACATGATGACTTGCTTTCCCTCAGGGTCAAGGTGCCCTTCCTTATCTAGTGCCTCAATAAAACCGTAGGCGTCAGTATTGGAACCCAGAAGCCTATCATCTTTTTTGACTATGGTATTGACAGCACCAATTGAACGTGCCAGGTCATCAATTCCATCTAATAAGGGTAAGACTGTCTCTTTATAGGGAACAGTTACGTTAGCTCCAATGTTTTGAGGTTTTCTCAAATTCCTCACTATGTCCGGAAGCTCGGCCGGGCTTGTCTCCCAAGCTTCGTAGCGAATATCAAGTCCATAATAATCCAGAGCTGCCTGCTGGAAATAAGGAGAAACAGAATGCCTGAGAGGATAACCGATGAGGCCTATGTATCTGGACATTGCCTAAGACTCCTCGGCATCGCCCGAATGCTGGCTATCCAGAAAACCCTCGAGAATATAGGCGGCTGCTATGGCATCTACCCCGGCTTTAGCCGAGAAGCCGTGATTCCTGGCTCCTCGTTTTGCCCCGGGACGCAGTTTGCTTCCCCTGCCATCAGCCTTCGTCTTCAAGCGTTGGGCAGCTTTGGTAGAAAGTCGTTCATCCCATAGCTGTACATCGAGCTGGTCAAGATCGCTTTGCTTTGCCTGCGCTGACAATTTGTCGGCGAAAGCTGTCACCTTATTAGCTTGTTTCCCCAAGTCGCCGCTTAGCCGGCGAGGCAAACCAACCACAACACGCTCCACTTTGTGCTGCCCCACAAGCGTGAGAATTTCTGCTATGAGCGCGTTTTCGTCTCTACTAGCAAGGACAGTTAGTGGAGTAGCTAGAATCCCCTGTGGATCGCTTATGGCCACCCCCGTTCTCATATCCCCAACATCTAGCCCTAAGATACGCATTTCAGGCTCACCGCCAATGAAATCAACAATTTAAGATCAAGAATCAAGATTACACCTCAAAAAGTCAAAAACCGATTTCCGACTTTCCCATTTGTCATTCTGACTCTCGCTTCTTGATTTTCTTATTTCCTTCAGTGAGAAGAGACTCGGCTGGCAACGACACTTTTGGCTAATTTCAAAGCCTCGTCAACCTTACTTGCATCCTTACCGCCGGCTTGAGCCATGGCGGCCTTGCCACCACCACCTCCGCCGGCAACCTTGGCCACCTGGTCGATGATGTCGCCGGCATGAAGTCCCCTAGCCACCAGGTCAGGAGTCACCATGGCCAAAAAGCTGGGCTTACCGTTGTAAACCGTAGCCAAAACCACTATGGCGCTCTTTAACCTGTCTCGCAATATATCGCCCATTTCCCTGAGGATAGGCATGGTCAATGGTGGCACCCTGGCAGCCAGAACTGTCACACCGCTCACCTGCTCCGCTTGCCCAGGCAAATCCTCCGCTATTCTGCGCGACAGTTCCCTTTCCAGCAAAAGTCCCTTCTTGCGCTCTGCTTCCAGCTCGCCAATCAATGCTTTCACCTTGTCAGGGACTTCTTCGAGCGAGCCTTCCACTTCTTTGGCTATGTGTTGTAAGGCAGCTGACCGAGATTCAATTAGATATTCAGCTTCTCTTCCCGTTATGGCTTCAATACGATGCAGTCCTGTGCCGATGCTGCTTTCACCGGTAATCAGAAACATGCCAAGCTCCCCGCTTGACTTTACGTGAGTGCCGCCACACAGCTCCTTGCTCATCGCTGGCTCCCCGATTGTCAACATCCGAACTTCTTCTCCATACTTCTCTTCAAATAGAGCAATAGCACCCTCAGCGACAGCCTCCGCATAAGGAAGTGTCTTTGCCTTCACTTCCAGGTTCTGGCGTATCCATTCGTTAACTTGTCGCTGAATTTTCTCGCGCTCTTCCTCAGTTATGGAAGCCATATGGGAAAAGTCAAATCTAAACCTTTCAGGCTCTACTAACGAGCCTTTTTGATAAACACGGTTGCCCAATGTTTGCCTTAAAGCAGCCTGGAGGAGATGGGTGGCGGTGTGGTTGCGGGCGATATCCAGGCGGCGGGCGACATCAACTTTGGCTTCCACTTCATCGCCGATAGATATGCTCCCTTCAACCACTTTTCCTCTATGTATTATCGCATCTGAATGAGTTCTAAGTGTATTTGTGACGACTACCTTTCCCTCCTGGCTATTGATTTCACCTCTATCGCCTACTTGCCCACCCATTTCACCATAGAAGGGTGTTTTATCAAGTATCACGTCAACTTCACTACCTTCACCCACACTTCGCACAGAGCATTCGTTAGTTATCAAATCGCGAACCTTTGACCTAGAGCTGTATTTTTGATAGCCAACAAAACGTGTTTGCTTATGTGTGACCGTAGCCTTAACCTTTAGCTTGCCTTTCCCTCTCATATGAACACTCCCCGTGACGACCCTTTGGCTGGCCCTGGCTCTTTCCCTTTGCTTCTCCATTTCAGCCTGGAACCCTTCCCAGTCTATAGATAGGCCTTTTTCTCGGGCAATCTCGGCGGTCAGCTCCGGGGGAAAGCCATAGGTATCGTAAAGCCTGAATACCTCCTCGCCTGTTAGCCCCTCTCTCCTTTGAGCTAAAGCTTCGCCAATGAGCTTTTCCACCAAGTTAAGTCCGGTATCTAGGGTAGTAACGAACTTTTCCTCTTCAACTCTAACTACCTCGCTAATCAGGCTTTGATTAGCCATAAGCTCAGGATATATGTGGCTCATCGTGCTAACGACAACTTCAGCCATTTCATTAAGGAAAGGGTCATTCAATCCCAGTTTCCTGCCGAAGAGCGAAGCCCGCCTGAGTATTCGCCGCAGGACATATCCCCTCCCCACGTTGTCAGGTCTAACATCAGCAGCAATGAGAAAGGCAATGCCGCGTGAGTGCTCAGTCACAATTCTAATGGCCCGGTCGGTATTCTCGTCCCGACCGTACTTTTTCCCGGACAAGCGGCAAATGTGGCCCACCAAAGGGGAAAACAAATCTGTTTCATAAGGGGAGGATTTGCCCTGGATAGCAGCCAAAGTCCTCTCCAGTCCCATACCGGTATCAATGTTCGGTTTGGGTAAAGGAGTGCGTCGTCCACTTTGGTCTTGATTGTACTGGGTGAATACCAGGTTCCATATCTCGGAGAAGCGACCGCAATCGCAATTAGGCTTACATTCAGCTTTACCACAGCCAAGCTCTTCACCAAGGTCATAATGAATCTCGCTGCATGGTCCACACGGACCAGAATCGCCAACAGGCCCCCAGAAATTATCCTTTTCTCCGAATCGTAATATCTTTTCCACAGGAACACCAATTTGCCGCCAATAGGCGAAGGCTTCATCATCGTCATGGTAAATGGTTATCCAGAGCCGCTCCTCGGGCAACCCCAAATACCTGGCAACAAATTCCCAGGCCCAGGAAATAGTTTCTCTCTTAAAATAGTTCCCCACACTGAAATTGCCAAGCATTTCGAAGAATGTGAGGTGCTTGCTATCGCCCACCGAATCTATGTCAGTGGTCCGAAAGCATTTCTGGCAGGAAGCCAATCGCTGGCTAGGTGGGGTCTCTAATCCCAGAAAGTATGGCTTGATTTGCACCATGCCAGCGCTGGTCAGCAGCAAAGTCGGGTCTTTGTGAGGCACCAGAGAGGAACCGGGGATAACCTTGTGTCCCCTGTCTTCAAAGAAATTCAGAAACGCTTGCCTGAGTTCGTCACCAGTCACTTACTAAGTTAACTCCAATGAGTCCTACGACTTCTTGAAGGCTCCCAACAAATCCAATTCAAACAAAGATTGCAGAACTCTCGTGGTATGGTTTACTTACCTTCTTGATTTTAGAAGGTGTCAGCTTTAATGTCAATCAGGTGTAAGAGAGCCTTTAGTGGTATCGTTCTGAAGAGTCGAAATGAATTCGGTCGCCGACAAGGGTGACAGCTTCCTCAATTTGCTCCAAATGACCATCCGAGCCCGGACGCGATGCTAGGGCTGCTCTCTAGTCTCACATTTCCGTTACGCGGTTATTACCAACATAGACCTCTGGAAATCTTTTCTCATACCAATTATAATACGGCGTCCGCGGAAATCATTGAGCGAATACTGTGCTGATGCCGGAACACGAAGGTTCAAGACACGGCTGTGTTGTAGGCAAGGGATGGCTATTGAAAGGAGCGTAACATGATTTCGTTCAGCCCAACAGAAGAACAGCAAATGATTGTGAGCATGGCAAAGCAGTTTGCCAACGATGAAATTCGCAGAATCTATCGGCAATGTGATGAAAACGGGACGATTCCTGAGGGTGTCATAGACACTGCCTGGAAGATGGGACTCACCTCTAGCAGCATACCCGAGGCTTACGGCGGACCTGGCGGGGAGCGCTCTGCTATCACGGGTTCGTTGATAGCAGAGGAACTGGCCTGGGGTGACCTTTCAATAACAATGCACGCTCTCTGCCCAGCTCTGTTTGCCTATCCGATCCTCGAAATGGGTACGGACACACAGAGAAAGAAATACTTGCCCTTCTTCTGTGGCGAGAAGTACAAGGCAGCGACCGCCGCACTCATCGAGCCACGATTCGGTTTTGACCCTTGTTCTTTGTTAGCTACTGCGCGACTCGAGGGCAAGGAGTATGTTCTCAATGGTGAGAAATGTTATGTGCCTCTGGCTGCTGAAGCTGACTTGTTCCTTGTCTATGCAGCAGAAAATGGCAGCAGCCAAGGCTTTATCATCGAAGAAGGTACGAAGGGGCTTCAAGTCGGCGAGCGGGAGAAGAATATGGGCATAAAAGCTCTAGCCACGTATGAGATTACCCTGAAAAACTGCCGCATTGCTAAGGAAGACCGGTTGGGGGGTGAGAAGGGATGCGATTTTAGCCGTATCATGAATTCTTCACGGGTGGCACTGTCGGCAATGGCTGTAGGGGTAGCCAAGGCTGCTATGGAATACTCGAGGGATTATGCCAGGGAGCGAGTTGCCTTCGGAGAGCCCGTTGCCTCTCGCCAAGCAATCGCCTTCATGTTGGCGGAGATGGCAATTGAAATCGATGCTACCAGACTAATGACATGGGAGGCTGCCTGGAAGTTAGACCGAAAGGACGAGGCGACTAAAGAGGCAGCACTGGCAAAAGCATATGCTGACGACATGGTTTTAATGGTAACTGACCGTGCTGTACAGATACTGGGCGGGCACGGTTATGTTCGCGAGCACCCGGTGGAGCTTTGGTTGAGGAACGGCCGCGGATTCACCACTTTTGATGGCATGGCCACAGTATGAAAGGAGGTATTCCGTAATGATAGATTTTGAACCGACTCAAGAACAAAAGGAAGCAATAGATATAGCCCACGAGTTTGCCAAAGAGCTATTTCGGCCCATAAGCCGTCATTACGATGAACATGAACACGAAAGCCCACAGGAACTAATTGACAAGACGTGGGGAGAAAGAAACAAGGGGACATTGGCCCTTGGTCTGGATGTAACAGCATCTCTCAGAATCGAAGAGCTGTGCTGGGGAGACGCGGGTCTTTTCTTATGTGTTCCGGGTCCGGGACTTGGAGGTGCCGCTATCTTCGCCTCGGGCACAAAAGAGCAGCTGCAACGTTTTCTAGGCAGCTTCAATGAAGGAGAACCGAAATGGGGTGCCATGGCAATGACAGAGCCCAGTTGCGGCTCGGATACCTCTGCCATCACCGCTACCGCTACACGTGATGGTGCCGAGTGGGTGTTGAACGGTGAGAAAATTTTCGTCACCTGGGGGAAACGTGCCGCAGAAAATCCCGGCGGCCTGGTGGTAGTCTGGGCAACAGTGGACAAATCGGCGGGACGAGCCGGGATGAAATCTTTTGTGGTGCCGGCCGGAACCCCAGGAATGAGAGTAGAAAAGCTCGAGAAAAAGCTGGGAATCAGAGCCAGTGATACAGCTACTCTCATTTTCGATAATTGCCGTATTCCTTTTGAAAACATACTGGGCAGCCCAGAGATCAAAAAGGTAGATAAATCCGAGACCAAGGGTTTCAAAGGCGCAATGGCAACTTTTGATGCGACACGACCTATTGTGGCGGCCATGGCCATCGGCGTTGGGCGTGCTGCCTTGGATTTTGTCAAGGAAACACTCGAAAAGGAGGGCATAAAGATACGCTACGGCGTTCCCAGACAGAAGCTCATTGCGCTAGAACGAGACATGATGGAAATGGAAGCGAATTATAAGGCAGCCAAGCTCCTTACTCTGCGGGCCCTTTGGATGATGAGCCAGTTTCAGCCCAACAACCTGGAGGCGTCAATGGCTAAGGCAAAAGCTGGCCTCGCTGTCACTAAAATCACCCAGAAAGCAGTTGAGATCATGGGTCCACTAGGTTATTCTCGAAAGTATTTGCTCGAGAAATGGATGCGCGACGCCAAGATAAACGATATCTTTGAAGGAACCGGGCAGATTAATATGCTTATCGTAGCCAGAAGGGCTCTCGACTTTTCAAGGGATCAGCTTAAATAACAGCGTTTCCAAGAGCTGACATGTTGTCGCTTTCTAGGCTTTGCCGGTTTGCTTGCCCTTGCATCAACCAGGAATTCAGTCACTTGCCCTTCTTCATGTAATCAGGGCACCAAGTAGCATTCGGGCGCTCCTGGCGATGACAAGCGCTCCTCCAGTTCCACTTACAACTGCCACAGAGGAAAACATTCATGCCCAGTTTCGTCTTAACCCCTAGTTTGAATTTGTCCAGCCAACTGGGACCGCTTCGTATTTTCACTTCATTCCGTGTGACAGGTTAGGCGTTAGTCTTGACTTACATGTCCTTAGATAGAGTGGCCAAGAATTCAGCGTTATTCTTTGTCTTAGCTAGCCGTTCCAGGATTCTTTGTGTAGCCTCACCATGATTAGGTGAGTCGCTATCTATCATATTGACCACACGCCTGAGCAACCACACTTGTTTCAAGGTATTCTCATCCAACAAAAGTTCTTCCCTTCTTGTGCCGCTGGGCATAATATTTATAGCCGGGAAGACTCTGCGCTCAGACAGTTTCCTATCCAGGTGAAGTTCCATGTTACCTGTTCCCTTAAACTCTTCATATATTAGCTCGTCCATACGGCTGCCGGTATCCACGAGGCAAGTGGCAATAATGGTTAGACTTCCCCCTTCCTCGATGTTACGAGCAGTGCCGAAGAATCGCTTAGGAGGATGCAACGCCGTTGAGTCAATGCCGCCAGACAGAGTACGCCCACTAGGAGGTAAGGCCAAATTGTAAGCTCTTGTAAGTCTGGTAATGCCATCAAGGAGTATAACCACATCTGTGCCCATTTCTACCAGCCTTTTGGCTCTCTCCAATGCCAATTCCGCCACTCGAGTCTGGGCTTCCACAGGTTCATCGAAGGTAGCGGCAATAACCTCGGCCTTAACTGACCTCTTCATATCGGTGACTTCTTCGGGCCTTTCTCCGATAAGGCAAACCATGAGGTGAATATCACCGTAATTAGTCGTGACGGCGTTGGCAATTTTCTGAAGAAGCACAGTCTTGCCTGCCTTCGGCGGTGATACAATTAGACCTCTTTGTCCCCGACCTATAGGCGCCACCAGATTGATTAGACGGGTCGATATCTCATCCGAAGTCGTTTCCAGGTTGATGATCTTATCTGGAAAAGTCGGCGTTAACGAACCGAAATTGCGGCGTGTTCTTCCTAACTCGGGGTCAAGTCCGTTGATGCTGTCTACTCTAAGCAAGCTATAGTACTTCTCGCCTTCCTTAGGAGGCCTAGCTTGACCAGAAACAGCATCACCATCTCTTAGGTTGAAACGCCGTATCTGAGAATTTGATACGTAGACATCATTGCCACCACGCCGGAATGTGTCTTGTCGCAAGAAGCCGTAGCCCTCGCTGATGGTTTCTAAGACGCCTGTTATGAATATATTTCCTTGTTGCTGTGCTTCTGCTTGTAAGATGCGATAGACAAGGTCGGGCTTCTTCAAGGTAGTGTATCCCGCGATGCCATACTCCTTGGCTATCGCCTCCAGTTCATCTCGATTTTTGCTTTCTAGTTCTGCCATAGTTGACATAGTGACCTCTTTCCAAGTGCCGTTTCTTTTTATCCCGACTTCGTCGACACAATCTTACGGGGTTTTCACAATAGTTCCTCTCTCGCCATCACCTTATTCCAGTCATCCCTAAAACGTTGAATACCTATATCTGTCAGAGGGTGTCGCATCATTTGTAGCAACACCTCGTAGGGCACTGTGGCGATATGAGCACCAACCTTAGCTGCCATCAGACAATGCTGAGGATGTCTTATGCTCGCGGCGATAACCTGAGCGGGTAGCTGATAATAATCCAGATATTCCACAATGTCAGCCACTACCCTCATGCCATCCTCACCAATATCATCCAATCTGCCTACAAAAGGGCTTATGAACCTGGCTCCTGCTTCCGCCGCCAGTAAAGCCTGGTTCAATGTGAAACATAAGGTGAAATTCACCTTTATGTTTTCCTTAGCTAGCGCCGATGTAGCCTCCACTCCCTCAGGGCTAGCCGGTATCTTGACCACCACATTGTCCGCCCATTTCGCTATTTCCCTGGCCTCAGTCACCATTGTTTTAACATCCTGGCCTAGCACCTCGGTAGATACTGGGCCAGGAACAATAGCACAGATTTCCTCGACCAACTTTCGGTAATCAACTTTGCCTTCCTTCGATACAAGACTGGGATTGGTGGTCACCCCCGTCACCACCCCCAGTCTGACTCCATGGCGAATATGCTCTATGTTGGCAGTATCTAAGAATATCCTCATCTTCTCAATTCAACGGTAGACTTGTCTGAGCACCCTCAATAAGCGTTTCCTTGGCGGCCCCAATGAACCCCATAAATAGCGGGTGAGGAGAATCGGGACGAGATTTGAACTCAGGGTGAAATTGGCACCCAAGCATCCAAGGATGGTCCCGCAATTCAGTGATTTCCACTAGCCTTCCATCGGGGGATAACCCAGACGCTACAATACCGGCTTCTTCCAATGGCTGCCGGAAATCATTGTTGAACTCATAACGGTGGCGATGCCTTTCATAGACTACTTCGACCCCATAAGCGCGAGCCGCTGCTGTTCCTGCTACCAGATGACAAGGATAAGTCCCAAGCCTCATAGTCCCTCCCTTTTCCTCCACGCTATGCTGTTCAGGGAGGAGGTCAATTACAGGATAGGCACTAGCAGCATCGAACTCAGTGGAATTCACCTTGTCGGTATGAAAAACATGACGCCCAAGCTCGATGACCATAATATGCATCCCCAGACATAAACCCAAGTAAGCGATTTCTCTTTCTCGGGCAAACTTGGCGGCTTTTACCATGCCTTCAATGCCTCGATAACCAAAGCCACCAGGAACAATTATACCCTGAACTTGCCTCAGTTTATCATCGGCCATGCCATCCACTTGCTCCGAATCCAACCACTCTATTTTCACTGTGCGATTGTGAGCCAATGCTGCATGGCATAATGCCTCCCGCACCGAGTAATAGGCATCTCGCAGCCCCACATATTTACCAACTAATCCAATGGTTACAGGTTCTTTAGGAGCTTTCAGCTTGGCTACCATGGCCCGCCATTCCTCTAAATTGCTCTTCTCAGCTCTTAATCCCAATCGGCGAACTATGAATTCTCCTAGCCCGGCATCCTCAAGCAGTAACGGCACTTCGTAAATCGTGTCGCTGGTAACCAGAGAGATAACCGCTTCTTTATCTACGTCACAAAACAGCGATATTTTATCCCTGATCCCTCCGGATATTTCCTTATCGCTGCGACACAGTATAGCATCGGGTTGAATACCAATTCTCCTGAGTTCATTCACGCTATGTTGAGTGGGCTTGGTCTTCAGTTCATCAGTGGCAGCGATATGTGGTAGAAAGGTGACATGAATATATAACACATTGTCTCTGCCTTCGTCCTTTCTCATTTGCCTTATGGCTTCGAGGAAAGGTTGCCCTTCAATATCTCCCACGGTGCCGCCAACTTCAACGATAACTATCTCAGCCTGAGATATTTCGGCCACTTTCCTTATCCGTCTTTTTATTTCGTTGGTTACGTGGGGAACCACCTGAATTGTACCTCCCAGAAAATCTCCTCGCCTCTCATCAGCAATGACGGAAGAATAAACCTGACCCGAAGTCACGTTGGAAGCTTGGGTCAGCTCCACTCCAATGAATCTTTCATAATGTCCTAGATCCAAATCAGTCTCAGCACCATCTTGAGTAACAAACACTTCACCGTGCTGGAAAGGGGACATCGTCCCGGGGTCAACGTTCAGGTAAGGGTCAAGCTTCTGCACCGAGACAGATATACCGCGGCTTTTCAATATTCCGCCGATAGAGGCTACTGAGATTCCCTTGCCTACAGAACTAACTACGCCGCCAGTAACGAAAATATACTTACTCACTGCTTACTACAAGAATATAGAGAAAGCCAAATCTTGTAAGTTGATCCTAAAAGGCGGAGCAAACCTGAGTCTCTTTTCATTATAGAAGGTGCCATTTCGAATTGTCAAGTCTGCTGTGTTCAAATGATTTGACATCCCGTGTCCTGAATTCGGGCAAAGATTTCTATTAAGAAAGTCGGCAATGCTATACTAAGTTAACGAAAAATGTCTAGAAAGCACATTGTGGCTGTGGTAATAGTGGCAACGTTGACGCTGTCTGTTGGTGGCTGGGCCGTATCGACTCTATTTGTTTCCCCGCCATCTAGCCCGCCACAGTCTAATAGCACAGCCCAGCACACTAATCCCGACTGGACCTTCCCATCAGAGAATGAGCCAGCTACTCCTTTGCCCGATTTTCGCCCCGTAGTCAGTAAGGTGATGCCCTCGGTGGTTTCGGTGACAACGGAGCTGGTCACCTCTGATTTCTTCGGTCGTCAGTATACAGAATCCGTGGCTGGGTCTGGAATAGTCAT
Organism: Dehalococcoidia bacterium; assembly: GCA_029857995.1. Taxonomy (GTDB): domain Bacteria; phylum Chloroflexota; class Dehalococcoidia; order GIF9; family AB-539-J10; genus RBG-13-51-36. Next base: position 18,228 of record JAOUFZ010000001.1, on the reverse strand, counting down.
CGATGATAAGGGATACATTGCCACCAACAACCATGTAGTCGAGGATGCCCAGAGCATATATGTGGAGCTGACCGACGGCAGGACTTTCCCCGCGAACATAGTGGGCGCTGACGCCTTATCTGACCTCGCCGTAATAAAGGTGGATGCTACAGATCTGTCCTATGCATACTGGGGCGACTCAGACTCCCTATCGGTTGGCGAGTGGGTGCTAGCTATTGGGAATGCCCTAGGAGAAGGAATAACGGCGACCGAGGGGATAGTTAGCCGCCTGGATGTATCTGTGAACGTTGAAGGAAATACGCTTTTGGGTTTGATTCAAACCACGGCAGCAATCAATCCCGGCAACAGCGGCGGCCCACTGGTGAACATGTCTGGTGAGGTGATGGGGATTAATAGCGTTAAGATAGTCGCGTCTGAGGTAGAAGGTATAGGGTATGCCATCAGCAGCGATGCGGCTAAGCCTATCATCGAGGATTTAGTTCGCTATGGTCACGTGACTTATCCGTGGCTGGGAGTAGGATTGTATAGCGTGGACCCTTCGCTGGCTGCGGTCATGAACCTGTCTGTGGACAGGGGAGCGCTTATTGTAGAACTGGTTGATGGCAGCCCTGCAGAATCTGCGGGATTGAGGACGAGCGATGTCATTATCCGCTTTCAGGACGAAGAAATAAACAATGTTGCCGAGCTCATGCGAGCTATTCGGGGCAGCGAGATTGGCGAAGAGGTGGAAATAGTCTTTGTCAGAGGCGAGGATACGAAAACAACTTCAGCCCGACTGGTAGAACGCCCGACCTCCTAGGACAAGCTTGCTTAAAGGACAAGCCAGGCACTAGCTACGAAATGCCAAACCATATCTGTAGGCCCTCAGTCACTTAGTAGGTATTAATAGCCGTGAGCTCACATTTGGATTTATTTCCAAAATAGTTTTCATCCCGTTCGCCCTGAGCTTGTCGAGAGGTGATTTGCCTTACTCTTTGAATAAGCAAGAAACCTGGACCAATCTCCAGCAACCAACGCTTGCTTCTTCCTGCGTGACCATCCCTTTATGTGCCTCTCTCTGGCCAGCGCATCCTCCCGAGTCTGAAATTCACAAGAGTAGACGAGCCTTACGGGAAGTCTTTTGGATGTATAGCACCTGAACACGTTCTGTTCATGCTCGTACAGACGCTTCTCTAATGATCCGTATGACCAATATAATAACTCTTGTCAGCACACATTAGTATGTAGACCCAAAAGACTTTCACTAGTTGGCTCCCTTAATCTAGGTCCTGCCACAAGCCCTTGATCGGGCTATCCAAAGATTGTTCGTGGCATGACAAGCTCAGGATGAGCGGTATTGTCGCTACTTTTCACTGATTCGTTGGCGGGCAACCCTCACGAGGTTTGTTTAGCATTCGCCTGTTTGATTGCCAAAGAGACCTCGCCATTCGCGATGCGGTGTTTCTCACCATAGGTCCCATCAGGAGGTAAACCATTGATAAGCTCCTGAGATAAGGTCTCCTGTTTAATATAGTCGGCAAAAGCATTTATTACTTGCTTGATGCATGGTTCCTTTGTCTGATAATAGGTAATGATGTGGTCGGTGATGTCAAACTTGGCATTGCGACGCATATTTTGAAGATGCCGCACAAGCTCTCTACTTACTCCCTCGGCAATTAGCTCGGGGGGTAATTCAATACTTACGGCCACCCAATACTTAGCGTCGTTAGCCACGCTGTAATCTGGCATGTCCGGATGGCATCGGGATTCCTCTCCTTCTTTTGCTTCACCCAATATAACGAGTTGCTTAACATTTATCTCTTCCATTACCTCGGTAGCTAAACTCTCCAAGGCTTTCTTCTCCCCTTCGGCTCCCACATTGACCACGGCTTTACCCAATGGCTGGCGCACCTTAATCCCCGCCTTAGCCCGTGCTGCCCTGCCCAAGCTGGATATTTTCATAGCTAGCTCAACATTGCTATTCAGCCTGTCATTGATTTCCGCCTGATCCGCTACCGGAAAATCAGTCAGATGAACACTTTCTCTGGCTCTAGGATCAACGGCGCGACACAGATTCTGATAGAGCTCCTCAGCAATAAACGGCACGAAGGGAGCCAGCAATTGACACAAGGTCACGAGACATCGATATAACGTAGTATACGCAGCCAGTTTGTCAGCATCGTTCTCACTTTTCCAGAATCGGCGGCGATTTCTTCTCACATACCAGTTAGAGAGATTATCCACAAATCCCTCAATTCTGCGTGCCGCAGAAGTGGGATTATAGCCGTCCATCAATTTGGAAACCTCGCTCACCAGCCGATTAAGCTCGGAAATAATCCACCTATCCAGCTCCGTGAAAGCTTTTGGCTGATCGCTATCAACCGTCAAGGGCTGGGGAATAAAGCAATCGATATTGGCATAAAGGGAAAAAAAGGAATACGTATTCCACAAAGTAAGGAAAAATTTACGTATTGTCTCTTCAAGCATCTTAGTGGAGAAACGATGGTTATCTTCTCCCGGAGTAGAAACCAGCATATACCACCTTAGAGCGTCTGCACCATAATTATTAATCACAGCCCGGGGATCGATTACGTTGCCCTTGGACTTGCTCATTTTCTCACCCTGAGCATCGACAACGTGTCCTAGGCAGATGACATTCTTAAAGCAAGGACGGTTGAAAAGTAGAGTAGATATAGAATGTAAGCTGTAAAACCAGCCTCGAGTCTGGTCCACAGCCTCGCAAATAAAATCGGCCGGAAAATTCTGCGTAAACTTATCTTCATTCTCGAAAGGATAATGCCATTGGGCTACAGGCATAGCTCCCGAGTCAAACCAACAATCAATTACCTCGGGAACACGCTGCATCCTGCCACCACATTTAGGACAGGCGAAGGTAATTTCATCTACATAAGGGCGGTGTAAATCCAAGGCTGCTGTTAAGCCGCTGAGATTTGACTGTGCCCTTAATTCATCCAAGCTGCCGACACATTCATAAGTAGGAAATTCAGAGGTGCCACAAGCTTCACAGCACCATATATTGAGCGGAGTCCCCCAATACCTCTCCCGGGAAAAAGCCCAATCAACGTTGTGCTCCAGCCAATCGCCAAAACGGCCATGCTTAATATAATCGGGGTACCAGTTTATTTCGGCGTTGCCAGAGATAAGTTCTTTTTTCACTCCTGTTGTCCTGATGTACCAGGTCTGCTTGGCGTAATAGAGAAGAGGTGACTGACACCTCCAGCAGAAAGGGTAGGTGTGGGTAATCCTCTCACTGCGGAAGAGCAGGCCACGAGACTTCAAATTATCAATAATATCTTTATCTGCATCTTTGACAAATTTGCCTGCACCTGGTAAATCCAGCTTCCCTCGTGCTGGCCGAAGAGTTACTGGAGCTTCACTTCTCTGAATATATTCCCGTGCCTTAGGTGTAAAACCTGTCACTAGATTAGTCGTTACCGTCCCATTCAATTCCACAGTATGAACGAGTGGTAGATTCTCCCTCTCGCCTACTTCAAAGTCTATCTCACCATAAGCCGGGGCTATGTGTACAATTCCCGTCCCCTCCTCCAGGGACACAAAATCACCCTCAATAACACGATAAGCTTTCTCATCTCCCTTGACGTAACGAATGTCAATATTGTTGTATAAGGGTTCATAGTGTACCCCTGCCAAATCGCTACCTTTCACCTCCTTTACCACTTTATATCCACTTAACCCTGCCTGCTCAAGCAGAGCATCGGCCAGAATGAGGTATCCATCATCTACCTTCACCACAGCGTAGTCGGCATCTGGTGCAACCGCCAAAGCCGTATTGCCCGGCAGAGTCCATGGCGTGGTCGTCCACGCGAGTAAATAAGTTGCTTTACCGCCTGAGAGTTCATAGAGTCTCTTTTGCTTGGCAGTCTCAGATATTGGTGATGGTTCCACCCTAAACTTTATGTAAACCGATGGATCTTCAGCGTCATCTCGGTAACCTAAAGCCACCTCGTGAGAGCTAAGGGATGTGCCACACCTGGCGCAATGTGGCGTTACTTTGTAGCCTTGATAAATCAAGCCCTTTTCCCATAGCTGTTTCGTTATCCACCAGCAGGATTCAATATAGCTATTATCTAATGTTATATAAGGATGCTCCATATCCAACCAGCAGCCAAGGCGCTCAGTCATGGCTTCCCATTCTTTAATATATTTGAAAGCGCTTTGGCGACAACGGTCATTGAATCGAGCCACTCCATATTCCTCAATCTGAGCCTTACTGGTAAGGGCAAGAGAGTTCTCCACCTCCAACTCAACAGGCAAACCATGGGTATCCCACCCTGCCTTTCGTGGCACATGATAACCCTTCATCGTCTTGTACCGGCAAACAGCGTCCTTATATAGACGAGATAGCACATGGTGAACTCCCGGGCTGCCATTAGCTGTAGGTGGGCCTTCGTAAAAGGCGTAATGTGGTCCCTCTTTTCTTATCTTGATGCTCTCGTCGAAAATTCCCTGCTCTTTCCAGAAGCGAAGGATATCTTCTTCCAGTTGAACGAAGTTGATCTTGCTGCTGACCTCTCGAAACATGGCTAGCCTTCTCTTGGCAAGATAACTACCTTCCTATTCTCCCTCTCACCTATGCTCTGAGTCGTTACATCAGGATGATCAGCCAAAGCCAAGTGAATAATACGACGTTCGTCCGCAGGCATCGGTTCCATAGGCACGGCACGGCGTCTTGATTTGACCTGCTCAGCTAAATACAAGGCCAATTTCTGCAATGAATCACGACGGTGTTTCTTGTAACCCCCGACGTCAATTGTCAACGGTAGCCAAGCCTTCAGCCGCTGGACTACTATTAGCTTCGTAACGTACTCCAGGGCAACCACAGTCTGACCTCGCCGCCCAATCAAAATGCCCAGATCGTCACCCTCGATATTCAACGCTAAAGGCGACTCATCTGATAGCACTTGAACCTTGCCTTGCACGCCCATTAATCCAAGCAACGTATCTAGGATCTCTGTCACGCGGCTGACCACATCCTCTTCAGGCAAAGTTGTTGAGCTCACTCTAATCACAGCTTCTCTCCCCCCCACTCCCAGGATCCCCGACCTTCCTTCCCTGATAACCTCCACCTTGAACTGGTCACGACTTAGCCCCAGCTGCGCTTCTGCTTTCTCTATCGCCTGTTCTACTGTCCCAGCTGTTATCTCAATCACTTCCATAGTCCGATTCCCCTTTGACAATTTGCTTCGTTACTAACAGAATCTACGATCGTCTCTACAATGGCAGTTCATTTTCTCTTGACTGGCATCGGTTCGGATGGAGAACGCAGCTTAAGGTAACCCCAGCCCCCAGTGACGAAATATTGGGCTATGATACCAATTACACTGGAAACAGCCCAGTAGAGACCTAAACCAGCGGGAAAGCTCAAACTCAGCAACCCAAACATAATGGGCATCATCAGCAACATTATCCTGCTTGTGGACGCTTGCCTAGGGTCAACAGATGGTGCTTGGGTCATCTTTTGCTGTACCCACATTGTGCCGCCAACTAGGATTGCCAATACAATATTACCCTGGCCTCCCAAGTCAAGCCCCAAGAAGTAGCTATTCAGAGGAATCGCCTGATTCACTGTCCCCCAGGAATAAAGACGCCCGGCTAGATCAAGCAAGTTCTCCGGCGTGGTAGCTAGAGCCCTCATAATAGCCTGATAGAGGGCGATCCAGATAGGAAACTGAACCAACATGGGCCATAAGCAACCCAGAGGGTTTACCCCGGCTTCCTTGTAAAGCTTCATCATCTCTTGCTGGAGCTTTTGTTGATTTTTACCATATTTCTTCTGCAATTCTTGAATCTTCGGCTGCATATCCTGCAAAGCCTTAGTGGAACTAAGCTGGCGCTTGGTAAGAGGCCAGGAGATTAAACGAACGATAATGGTAAGGGCAATGATTGCTAAGCCAAAGCTACCACCTAAAATATGGCTCAAGGCAATCAGTACATTAAGTACTGGGTTGCCTATAATTAAATTCCAAATATCTCCGGGACCCATCAGACGCAACCTTCACTCTTTAGCAGTCAAGGGAATCTTCCAACTTACTTCCCCTTTGTCAATATCCACAACATATATCGAGTTATCTTCGCCCCTAATATAAGCTAGACCATCCTGGGCGCAGAAAGAACCTCTAACAGAAGCGCCAATTGAGATAGCTTTCAACGGCACTGCCTCATCCTCAAGCTCGGCGCTGAGGTCAAAGACATATACAGTGCCTGATTCATCAGTTATTATCAGTAGATTATCCATCAAAACAGGTGAGGAAACTATGGGGCTTTCAGTATCGAATTCCCACGACTTTTCCCCTGTTTCTGCTTCAATAGCATAAAGCCTGCCATCGAGACAGCCGGCATAGACAATGCCTTCATTAACTACAGGAGACGCCCAGAACCAGTTACCGGCTGGTTCTTCTTGGGGAAATTTCCACATTGGCACATCACTGCCTATTGTTACCGCACAAAGACGGCGGTCAAACGAACCCAAGAATATGATATCCTCGTAAATCACTGGTGAAGAAACAAACCCTGCCTCTGATTCAAAAGACCAGTCCAATAACTCCCCCGTTTCTAACGACAAAGCATAGACATGACCATCGTAGGTATTGACATAAAGAGTATTACCTTGAATTACCGGGGAGGTCCATAGCTTTCTATGCGTTTCATCTAAGACCTTTGATTCCCAATTTAAATCACCGAATTCCTTATCCAGAGAATACACCCGGCCATTGGAGCTACTTACGTATATGGCATCCTCGCGCACTAACAGGCCAGCTACTATAGCATTGCTTTTTGCATTATCTATGGGACAATCCCACTCCCATTCACCATACCTTTGCTGAGGAAAGGTCGAATTCTCCCTTCTAGCCAACATGTTCAATGCCACAACCTGACCGCTATAGGTGCCAATGTAAACCATATCTCTATCTACAACCGGTGTACCATATATAGCAGTAATAGATGTCTGGCCACATGATAAGCCGCTGGAGGGTGCGGTAACCGGGGTGGTGGAATAAGACCATTCTAGATTTCTAGTTGACGAATTTATGGCAACCACCCTGCCATCCATGGTGCCCGCATAAACAATGCCGTCATAAACTGTGGTCCCCGACCATCCACCTGCTGGCTGCCCCCCGCCGATGCAAGAGACCAACACCAACGGCAAAAGAGCGATTACTGCGAGGAACAAGGCTTTTCGTTGTTTCATTCTATAGCTCAGGTACGGGATCGTATCCACCTTCGGAGAAAGGATTGCAGCGAATTATCCTCTTGGCTGCCAGCCAGCTACCTCGGGCAAACCCATATTTTTTAATTGCCTCAAGTGCGTAATGTGAGCATGTTGGCTGGAAACGACAAACATTAGGCAGAACCCTCGACACTGTGTTCTGGTACAACTTAATTAACCCCAAGGCTATCCGATTCACTCGTTGCTCTCCAATAATTGCGCCCGAGCCAAAAGCTTACTTACTGCCCTCTCTAGCTGGTGATAGTCAGTATTGACGGCTACAGACCGAGCCATGAACACGATGTCCCATCCCGGCTTTAGCGACTGCAGCCTCATTATTTCCCTCAGCAATCTCTTCAGGCGGTTACGCCGCACCGCTTTACCTACTTTTTTGGTCACGGAAAAACCATACCGGCTTAGACTTGAGCCATTGGGCATCGCCTTCATTACTAGCAAGCTACCTGCCCAGACTTTACCTTGTCGATAAACCAAAGTATATTGTGCTCTATTAGTTAAGAAATGAGGCCCTTTCACAGGATAAAGCTAAACCGGAGTCAGTCTATACCTCCCCTTAAGACGCCTTGCCCTAAGCACGCGTCTTCCACCTCTAGTCGCCATCCTGGCACGAAAACCTAAGCTGCGCCTCCGGGGAATCTTCTTTGGTTGATAAGTCCGCTTTGGCATTCTTCAAACTGTCGAACGAGATAGGCCGACGCCTCCTGTTTTCCAAACATGCTTTGGTGCGTAAGGTAACATAGCAAGATAACGAGCTCTTTTTATGGCGTGTGCCAAGCCTCTTTGATGCTTGGCACATGTTCTACTCCTTCGTCGTGAAACAATCTTGCCCTGACCGGAAATATAGCGAGACAACATAGAAACATCTTTATAATCAATCGTCATCCTCCCCTTACAAAATGGACAGACTGCCGGTCTGGTGACGAAGTTCCTTGTACTTCTTACTCTTCCAGTTACTCTTCCAGTTACTCTTCCAATATTAGCCAAATTTCCTCTCCTTTATTATTACTCAAAGGGCAAATCTTCAGGCTCAATCTCCTCTCCCTCAGGAAGCGACACCGCACCTCGCTTACCAAGGAAAAGTACACGTTCTGCAGTCACCTCAAGGCTAGTACGCATCTGCCCATCTTGTCCTTCCCAACTGCGAGCGTGCAATCTTCCCTCAACATAAACTTGCTTCCCCTTGCTTAGGAATTGATTGCACTGTTCAGCTTGCTTGCCCCAAACGCTGACTCTAAACCAGTCTGTTTCTTCCTTGCTCTCTCCGGCAGAAGTAGTGTAACGACGATTGGTAGCTATATTGAAAGATGTGACTGCCTTTCCGTTAGGTGTGTACCTCATCTCCGGATCAGAGCCGAGATTGCCAACCAATATTACTTTGCTTAAGCTTGCTATATCAATCACCTACCTTTACCACAAGATATCGTAGAATATCGGCAAAAGTGCCAATTTCGCTTTCGAGTTCTCTGACTGATTTTGGCATTAGCTTAAAGTGAGCTAGAATATAATCAGCTTCCACGAATTTCTTGACAGGGTAAGCTAGCTTTCTTTTTCCCCAATTTTTTATCTCTTCCACCGCCCCACCGCGGCTATTGATCGACTCAGTCACCCTGTCCACAATTTTGGACACTTCGTCCTCATCAACCTCGGGACTAATTATAGCTACTAGTTCGTAGTCATGCATCCCTAGATTTTATACCACAGGCAATAAAATGGCAACAAGGCTTGTGGTCTAACCACATACCATGTCTGAGCGCTAGAATGTCAAATCAGGCCAATGCTATAATTCCAGCGATGAGACTGTCTGAATTAGGAGAGTTTGGTCTAATTAACCTCATACGCACCGCCAGTGCCAGATACGAAAATCCTGAGCGTACTCCATGGCGAGAGATGTTGCTGGGCATTGGTGATGACGCCGCTGCCTGGCAAAGTGGTAATCGCATCCAGTTAGCCACTACAGATACTCTCGTTCAGAGCGTTCACTTCGACCTGAGCGCTATTACCTGGGAGGAATTGGGCTGGAAAGCACTGGCTGTAAATCTAAGCGACATAGCTGCCATGGGCGGTATTCCCAAGTACGCCTTGCTTTCTCTGGCATTGCCCACTCAAGTGAAGGTGAAAGACATCTCCGAGTTGATCAACAGCTTCATGCATATGGCCACGGAATTTGGAGTAGCGATAGTTGGGGGTAATGTCGCTACCGCTCCCAATATAGTCATCACGGTAACAATCATAGGCTGCTCAAAAGGCAAAACCATGCTTGAGCGGTCAACAGCTTCCCCCGGCGAGCAAATAGCCGTCACAGGATACGTCGGATTATCAGCGGCTGGCCTCGAAATGCTCAAGGGAAAAACCATCTCAGACCCCAAGGCAAGAAATATCCTGAGACAAGCTCACTTCAGGCCCATGCCCAGAGTAAAAGAAGGACAAATCCTAATCCAACAAGGAGTCAGGACTGCTATAGATATAAGCGATGGACTCGTCGCTGACCTCGACCATATATGCGAATCTAGCAAAGTCAACGCTAAGATAAATATAGAACAAGTCCCAGTACACCCCGTAGTCACAGCACATTTCTCAAACAGTCAGGAGCTGGCTCTATCTGGCGGAGAGGATTATGAGCTTCTTTTTACCGCCGATAAGGCTACCGTCGCCCGAGCTAAGCAAGCCCTAAGCTGTCCCGTGACCGTAATAGGTGATATAACAAAAGAGAAGTTGCCAACACGAGTACTTGTCGTGGACAACAAGGGAGCTATCATCCCTTACAAAAAGGGGGGGTGGGATCACTTTAAAGATGCAGTCTCTCACGTTGAATTCACATAGCCCTGAACAAACTCAACTTCTGGGAAGTTACTTGGGGAAACTAGCTGGAAAGGCCGATGTTTTCCTCCTCACAGGCGAGTTGGGGACAGGCAAGACTTGTCTGGTCCAGGGCATCGCTCGCGGCCTGAATGTCAAAGAATATGCCTTCAGTCCCTCTTTCGTCATACTTAGACAATATCATGGCCGACTTCCCCTATACCACATTGATTTTTATCGTCTCAATTGCATTGAAGAAATTGGTGACCTCGGGCTGGAGGATTACTTTTATGGCGATGGAGTCTGTGTCGTTGAATGGGCGGAAAAGGGACTGCAGGTAGTGCCACAGGACAATCTCCTCATCTCCATACACTATGTGCCTGTCTCCCAGACAGGAAGGTCCATCCGCTTGAAACCTCAAGGCGAGCGCTACAATGAACTGATAAAACAACTCAAAAAAGAGAGGGAATTTTGGCCCAAAATGCGAAGTGTTAAACAGGGCAGAATTTGAAAACCAAAGGTCAAAATGACAACCAAAAATGCAAGACTTCCTCACTTTTGCTCTCTCATTTCGCACTCTTGTTTCTGCTTCTCACATTTGGATTTCTGACATGGAACTAGCTATAGATACTTCATCCAATATCGTCAGCATTGCTTTATCTCACAAAGGTGAGATACTGGCTCTGCTAACCTGGCAAACAAGACAGAACCATACAATAGAACTGTTGCCGAATTTGGTTTGCCTGTTACAACAAGCCAAGGTGGAGCTAGACTCCATAGAAGCAATCGTTGTAGCTAAAGGCCCAGGGAGTTTCAATGGACTTAGAGTCGGCATAGGCACTGCTAAAGGACTGGCTTTCAGTCTACATATTCCTTTGCTTGGTGTGAACACATTGGAAGCTGAAGCCTATCCCTTCGCTTTTACTGGACTGCCTCTGCGCGCCATTCAAAAGGCTGGTCGCCAGGAAATAGCCACTGCCGTTTATCGGCAAAAAGATGATGAATGGCAATGCCTAGAGGTAGAAAATCTGGCCTCAGTTGAGACTCTGTGGCATCGCACCAAGCAGAAAACGCTTTTTTGCGGTGAAATTCCCGCCGACATAGCAAGGCAAATTCAACAATATCTGGGCAGGCGAGCTATAATTTGCCAAAATAATAGTCTATCCCGAGCTAGTTCTTTGGCTACGTTAGGTTGGCGAAAATTGAGCAAAGGACAACACGACGACCTGCTCACTCTGCAGCCAATATACCTTCGCCCTCCTCATATAACCAAGCCTAAAGAGAGAACGCCTTTTTTATCACCACGAATGGAGCAACGGAAACAAAGAAATGGAAATTCCCAAATTGGATGTTGAATATACCGCACAATTTTGTTTTGCCTGTAGCCAGGAGAACCCAATAGGGCTAAAGCTGAAACCTGTTCAGGATGGAGAAAAAGTCACTGCGGAGTTCACGGCCGGGAAGTTTCATCAAGGCTGGGACAACGTCGTTCACGGCGGCATTCTCTATAGCCTCCTCGATGAAGTCACCGCTTACGCCATGCTTTGCCATGGAATTGAGCTTGGCGTTACTGCCAAGAGCGAGATAAGATTCAAACAATTAGCACCCATCAATCAGCCCATCCAAGCATCTGCCTGGGTCACCAAATTGACAAAACGGCTCGTAGAAGCTAAAGGAGTGCTCAGCCTTAAGGACAATACAGTCATAGCCGATGGTAATTTCCTATTCTACGTGTTCCGGCAATCAAAGAAGACAATTCTCTGGGATATGGACGGAGTGATTTCCGATTCCTGTTCCTTCCACTTTGCTGCCTGGCAGGAAACCTTCGCCGTAAGGGGTATAGAATTCACCAAAGAGGATTTCACCCATCTCTTCGGCACCAGAAATGACTTCATAATCGGCAGCATTATGGGCAAGGAGCTGTCTGAAAGAGATGTCAAGATCATGGTACAGGAAAAGGAAGAAGCTTTTCGACGAAAGGCAACAGGACGCATCCAGCCGTTTCCCGGCGTAGTAAGGTTGCTCAATGCCCTCAAAAAGGGAAATTTTAGACTGGGCTTGGTCTCTTCAGCGCCCAGGGAAAATATCGATTTGGCCCTCGGTGAGCTTAATTTGGCAGGAATTTTCAATTGTATTGTCTTCGGTCAGGAAGTATCCGAAAGCAAACCCAGCCCCCAAATATATCTTTTGGCCGCCGAGAAACTGCAAGCAACACCCAACGATTGTACTGTAATTGAAGATTCTCCCCTAGGAGTGAAAGCTGCCAAAACTGCCGGTATGAAGTGCCTGGCTGTAACCAACACACATCGCCGAGAGAATCTCAACGAGGCTGATACGGTAGTTGATTCCCTGCAAAACGTGGATTTGATTACGCTGCTCATGAGAGTCTAGAAAGGAGCCAGGATAAAAAGGAAGGAGATTAAGACCATGGAGAGAAGTCTAGTGCTTATCAAACCTGATGCCGTACAACGGGCATTGGCCGGCCAAATCATTTCTCGCTTGGAAAGGAAGGGGCTTAAAATCGTAGCTATGAAGATGTTGCGTATGGAGAAAAATTTAGCTCGACGCCACTATGCCATCCATAAAGGGAAGGCTTTCTTTGACGATTTGGTGAGTTTCATTACCTCCAACCCACTCATCGCCATCGTCTTCCAAGGTGAAAACGCCGTACAAATAATACGACAAATGATGGGAGAGACTGACCCTGCCAAAGCGTCCAGTGGCACTATTAGGGGTGATTTTGGTATTGATGTTGGACATAACTTAGTGCACGGCTCCGATTCACCGGAAAATGCCTGCAAGGAAATAGACCTATTCTTCTCAGCAGACGAAATCTTCGACTACGACAGAGAGCTAGATACGTGGATCTATTGAATTCTAACTACAGGGATCGCCTTATCCCATAATTTGTCCAGTTGATAGTAATCCCGCTCTACAGGGCCGAAAATATGAACAATAACCGAGCCGAGATCGCCAAGCAACCAACCGGAGTCAGGCGTCCCTTCATTATGATGGGGCACAACGTCTCTAGCTCTCAATACCTCATCAATACCCTGCCAGATAGCCTCAATATGGCGCTTGGTATCTCCTGTACAAATCACGAAATAATCTGCGAAAGAGCACAAAGCTCTAACGTCCAGCATGGCAATGTCCTTCGCTTGCTTCTCAGAAGCAAGTTCAGTGGCTAACCGTGCTATTTCCTCAGGTTCCAGTAAGGCGCAGACCTCCTTACATGATTATACCATTTATGGCAATATTTGACTAAGGCCGTCTTGTCATGTATATTCTGGAGGTTTAGAACTCTGTCGTAGGACTACCCCCCTTGTAAATTTGACAATTAGATTTTTCGATCTGCGATATATTTGATATAATTGAAACGAGGATAGAGATATGCAAACGAAATGGTGGCGTAGTGGTTTTTTCTACGTGCTGCTCTTGATAGTAGTGGGTGCCTTGATACTTGCCCGTGTTATGTCCGGACCGGGCCCTGTGCCCATAGATAAGATTGGGCCCTTCATCGAGAAGGTTAAGGAACAGCAAATTGACACTATCCAGCAAGACGGTGATACCCTGATTGCCTTAAAAGACGGTGAGGCCAAGTATACAACTGGCTTCATTGGCAGTACTGAGGAGTTGCGGCAATTGCTCGAAAGCGGAGGGGTAGACCCTGGTATCGTTGCTTCCGTAGTTGGTGGCATTGATTGGGGAGCAATAGGATTAACAGTCATTCTACCCATTGTGCTGCTGGGGGCGCTATTTTACTTCTTATTCTTCCGGGCCGCTCGTGGTGCCGGAACACAAGCTTTCAATTTCAGTAAGAGCCGCGCCCGATTGACTCTCGACAAGAGGCCCGATGTGACTTTTGCCGATGTTGCCGGAACAGACGAGGCTAAAGAGGAAGTCCAGGAAGTAGTGGAATTTCTCAGGTCTCCCCAGAAATTCCAGGCACTGGGGGGACGCATCCCGCGAGGAGTGCTCCTTGTAGGGCCACCAGGGACCGGTAAGACTCTGCTGGCCAAAGCCATAGCGGGAGAAGCCAGGGTGCCATTCTATTCTATTAGTGGCAGCGAGTTTGTGGAGATGTTTGTAGGTGTCGGTGCTGCCAGGGTCAGAGACCTGTTTGAGCAGGCCAAGCGTAATGCACCGTGCCTTATATTTATTGATGAAATTGATGCTGTAGGTCGACACCGTGGTGCTGGTTTAGGTGGAGGGCACGACGAAAGGGAGCAGACCCTCAATCAAATTCTGGCTGAGATGGATGGCTTCGATACCAATACCAACGTCATCGTCGTGGCCGCTACCAACCGCCCCGACATCCTCGACCCGGCTCTCCTCCGACCTGGGCGCTTTGACCGCCACATTGTCATTGATCTACCTGATATAAAAGGACGCAAGGCTATTCTGGAAGTACACGCCAAGGGCAAACCGATGGCCAAAGAAGTCGACCTCGAAATTGTAGCCAAAGAAACGTCAGGATTCAGTGGCGCTGACCTTGCTAACTTAATCAATGAAGGAGCCATCCTTGCTGCGCGGCGAAATCGTAAAGATATCACATTAAAGGAGCTCGAGGATGCTACCGACCGCACTATAGCTGGACCAGAAAAGAAAAGCCGTATAATAAGTCCCAAGGAGAAAGAAATAATTGCTTACCACGAAAGTGGACATGCCTTGACCGCCAAGATGTTGCCTAATGCTGACCCTGTGCATAAGGTTTCTATTGTCGCTCGAGGGATGTTGGGAGGCTGGACACGCTTCCTGCCAGCCGAAGACCGTCATTTATGGACTAAGTCTCAGTTTGATGATAGATTGACAGTGAGCTTGGGCGGACGTGTTGCCGAGGAAATTAACTTCGGGGAAACAACTACCGGTGCCCAAAACGACTTAGAACAAGCAACTAAATTAGCCAGAAAAATGGTCACCGAGTATGGAATGAGCGAGAAACTGGGCCCGAGAACGTTTGGTCAAAGGCAAGAACTCGTCTTTCTGGGTCGTGAGATAAGCGAACAGAGGGATTACAGCGATAAGATAGCCCAGGAAATAGATGAAGAAGTGCACAATATTATTCAGCGGGCCTACAATACCGCCAAGAAAATTCTGACCGCGAATAAAGAAAAATTAAATCAGCTAGCTGGAGAGCTTATGGCTCATGAAACTCTGGATGAACCTGAGCTCGATAAAATATTTGAAGGCTTAGCACCACAGCCAACACCTACCTAAATCAAAAGGCACAGGGCAAGTCAAGATTCAATTTGTCGATTTTCGCTCAGGGAATCAAGCCGGCTACTTTCTTTATCGACAACATCTTCATCTAGCTTGACAAATAGCGGTTGGGGTTGGCGAAGTTTCTGCCCCGGAGGCAAAAACTGAACTTTCCAACCTGCTTCTTTCACACTACCATCAAATCCCAGGAAGGAATGAAGCCTTTCGGAACTGAAGGGGAGGAAGGGATAAAAAACAGTTTTCAATGCTGCCAGCACAGAGAGGACAGTATAAACGGATTTAGCCGAAGTCTCTCGTTCTATTTTAATTGTCTTCCATGGAGCTTGTTCATCAAGATAACGATTAGCTTCCTGGGCTAGAGACATAGACTTTTTAACAGCCTCTTTAAATTGACAATGATAAAGTAACTTATCCACACCGTCTAGCGTAACTTCAGCCCCATGAAGCAAGCTCTGGCTGCGTTCATCCATTTCGCCCGCTGTAGGCACGACTCCATCAAAATTGCGATAAGCAAAAGTGAGAACACGATGAGCTAAATTGCCATAGGTGGCTAGCAACTCATTATTATTACGACGAAGGAATTCATGCCAGGAAAAATCACTGTCCCCGGTCTCAGGCATATTTGCTGCCAAGGCATACCTTAGAGGATCGGGCTCATACCGTTCCAAGTAATCATGAAGCCAAATTGCCCAACCGCGGCTAGTAGAAAGTTTCTTGCCTTCGATAGTCAAAAATTCATTAGCTGGAACATCATAAGGAAGATTCAGACCCCCATAGCCCATCAACATCGCCGGCCAAACAAGGGTATGGAAAAAGATATTATCCTTGCCGATGAAATAAAAACTCCTGGCATCATCTTGCCAGAAAGCTTGCCAGGCGGTATCATCCCCCTGTAATTTTGCCCACTCTTTGCTCGCTGATAAATAACCAATGACTGCCTCAAACCAAACATAAATACGTTTACGCTCAAAGCCTGATTGTGGTACAGTTACTCCCCAGTCCAAATCACGAGTAATAGCCCTGTCCTTTAGTCCTTCACCCAGAAATTTCCACGTGGTGCCAAGCACATTATGCCGCCAATGAGTCTGCTCTTTTATCCAGGCAGTCAACTTATCCTGAAAAGAAGGAAGGCGCAAAAAGAAATGCTCCGAAGACTCAAAGCGAGGCGGAGTAGAACAAAGATAGCAGCGCAGGTCCTTAAGCTCCCATGAGTTCAAAGGCTTACCACACGCATCACATTCGTCGCCTCTCGCTTTAGTGAAGCCACAGTAAGGACAAGTACCTTCCAGATAGCGGTCGGGAAGTACCCTCTGGCACTTAGGACAATAAGCTTGAAGCATCTTGTCTTTGTAAATATAGCCCTTATTGAGCAAATTGAGGAATATGTTATGAGTAACCTGAGTGTGGTTCGGTGTACCAGTGGTAGTAAATAAATCGAAAGAGATGCCCAGTTTCTTCCAGCAGTCGATAAACTGTTGGTGGTACTTGGCCACCACCTCCTGCGGCGTAGTGGATTCTCTCTCCGCACGAATTGTAATCGGGGCCCCGTGCTGGTCGCTGCCCGAAACCATCAGCACCTTATTGCCCTTAAGACGATGATACCGCGCAAAAATATCGGCTGGCAGATAAGCGCCGGCGATATGTCCTAAGTGTAGAGGACCATTGGCATAGGGCCAGGCAACACCAATGAAAATGTGCTCGCTCAAATCATCACCGAAAGGCTACTCTATTGTAAATCATCGGCTGACCTATGTCATGGCCCCGACCTCGACCTCAGACGATGATTACCAGAATTTATTCCTTTGGGAGAAATGTGATTATTTGCTTTCCTTTCTCTGTTCCATATGAGACATAACCATGGCTCTCACAACAATCAATACAAAGACGCTGCCGCTCATCCCCCTCCCCGTCGATCATAAGATAACGCTCCCCATATTTGATAGGACGATGACAGCCGTCACATTCTACCTTTCCTATAGCAATACAACCACGGCGCATTTTAGCTCCTTTCCTGAAATTTCAACCAGGCTCGAGTCTTACCTTCAATAACGAGACTAACCTCCCCTCTCGGTTCGGTGAAATGCTCCCTAGCCTGGCTCACTCTGCCTCGGAAAACCTCTTCGTGAACTTTAGTAAGCTCACGGCATACGGATACTCTTCTATTTCCTAGAATCTCTTCAATATCAGTCAACGCCTCCCTCAGGCGATGGGGTGCCTCGAAAGCCACTATGGTTCTGGACTCATCAGATATTGAGCTGAGAAGACGCTGCCTTTGTCCCTTGCGGCGGGGCAAAAATCCAACGTAAACAAATTGGTCGGTCGGCAACCCGGAAACCACTAAGGCAGTGATCACCGCTGAAGAACCGGGAACCGGTACCACAGAAATCCCTCGCTCAATAGCAGCGACGATAAGGTCGTAACCAGGATCGCTTAGGCCGGGCATGCCAGCTTCCGAAACTAGAGCCAGGTCCTCCTTCTGCAGATAACTCAATAGATAATCAACTTTAGCTCTTTTACTATGCTCATGATAACTGGTCAACGGGGTTTCTATATTGTACGCATTAAGCAAGCGGCGCGTCTTACGGGTATCCTCAGCAGCAATAAGTTTTACCTCCCTCAAAACGCGTAACGCACGCAGGGAAATATCCTCCAGATTGCCGATAGGAGTAGCGACGACGTATAGAATAGGCATGACCCAGAATTATAACTCAATAGCTATGATTTTATCTACAAGCTTGCTTGACTTTAGCTCGCCATGCTTGTATAGTTTGTGCCAATTTCCATCAAGGTAAAGGAAAATGCCTCACCTCAAATTCAAAGAAATTGAGCGCGCTTACGGATTTGATGAAGTCGCGCTTGTCCCTGGAGACGTGACTATTAATCCTGATCAAACCAATATAGACTTTACCGTAAGAGACTTCATCTTGTCCATCCCCATCTTGGCATCAGCCATGGATGCTATCGTT
>JAOUFZ010000176.1 GCA_029857995.1 Dehalococcoidia bacterium | reverse complement strand
CCAGGCGTTGAAGATTGTCAGGCCGGGATGATCATACGTGGGATTGGGGTCGTAAGGCCAGGCCGGTGACACAAGATCGACACGGCTGACAGGTAGAGGTTCTGCCATAGCCCAGGCTCCCAGGTACCCCAGCGCTGCATAGAGCTTCGCGTCAGGGGTTGCCGACACATAGGCTGTGACTGCGGCTATCAAATCTCCGGCGAAGTTCATTCCTTCAGTGCTGTGGTAACCTGCAACCTGGTTGAGGGTGTTCAAGGTGTCCGTGGTCAGGTCCCCAGAGGCCGCAAATTGGGTCATCGCACCCATCAGGATCTGGACTCGGTGGCCCTCACCCCAGGCAATGTCACTTTCGGCGTACGGCCAGCCGGCGATTGGCTTGTTGTTCCAGTTGGTGAGCCAGCCCTGCTCCGGGTTGATGTACCTGGGTATCTCGTACTGGCTTGTGACACGAACCCACTCTTGTGTTCCATCGCCAGCCAGAGGCAATCTGCGGTCGGCGCCTGCCGGCTTTACCGGGAAGCGTCCGGCATGCCAGTAGCCTATGTTGCCCTCTGTGTCCGCCCAGTAGAAGTTGTGGTTGGGTATCACAAGTTCCACTGCCGCTTCGAATTCGTCAATGTTCGTCGCTGCCTGGAAGAGCTGCCAGCCCTGCTCGCCCGCAATCTCGTTCTTGAAGAAGGGGGTCTGCAAGGTGACAGCCGTGTTTGTGGCCAGATCGACGGCAACGATGGGGCCATAGACGGAGCGATAACAGACCTCAACGTCGTAAGTCTGCTTCTTCGGACCATAGATCAACTCGTTTCTTCTTTCCATATCAACCCAGGCACCGTCGTGCCAGTACTGGGTTGGGTTCGCAGGATTCAATGCCAGGATGCGGGTATCGATGACATCGGAAGCGCCGGTGGTTGACGTCCAGGCGCCATATTCGCTGACGCCAATTAGAATGAACGGACCTGCGCAGGGCATTGCCATGCCCACAGCATTGATTCCAGCGCCATGCAAGCCCAGCTCATAGACAATCTGCGGCATCGAGTAGCCCATCTGGGGTCCTCCCAGCTCAAGGGCGTTGCCCGTTGCCGACAATTCCGGCCTGATAAGCACAGCGTTGCTTCCGAATTTCGTCGGTACGCCCAGCGATTTGAACACTTCATCCTGAGTTGCCCACAACTCCTGAGCCTGCTCCAGTACCGGGCCGAGGTTGTCGGGGACATCCAACAAAGTCGTATCCATGGAAAAAGCAGTCAGCGACTCGCTGGGTATCGTCACAGGCGCTCCGGGGTCATCCAGAGGGAACAAATCGTTCCAGATGGCACCCCCGGCTGCCGCTCCATCCATAGCTTGAAGAGTAAGTAGCGCCGCGTACAAGTCGCCTTCGCTACCTCCTGTTCCGCCGAACCTCCACCCCATCAACACCGTAAGGCCTACCACGTCTCCGATCGTGAAAGGCTCGAGGTAAGGCACTAGATTCTGTGCCATGTACTCAGCAGGCATATAAACGTATAAATTGCTCAAGGCTTGGTCAATATAAGCGTTTATGCCATCTACGTAAGCCTCAATCATCGGCTTGAGATACTCGTAGCCTGCACCAGGATCCCAGTCATCATAAATCTTTAGTAACTCATCCTCGCCATACCACAATGTTCTGGTTGCAATATCCGCCTCTATTGTTGCCAGGCCCAACTCAGCAAGACGTCCGGTTGCCGCCCTCCTCATAACATCCGCCTGCCAGAGCCTGTCCTGAGCCATGGCATAACCGGCTCCAAAGCCCAAGCCTTCTTTGGTGTCGGCGAAAACGTGGGGCACTCCATAACTGTCTCTGATGATGGTGCACAGAGTCTCCGGCGGCTCGGGCTCGGGCACCGGAAACTCATGCACCTCTGTACATGATAAGCCTATACTCGTGATAAGGAGTATAGCTACTATTGCCAACAATATCTTTCTCATACATTACCCTCCTTTCTTGTTACCTTGTCTTCACACTCTCGTTACACTCTCAGTCAAGATTCAGCCAGATTTCACCTCCTTTCCCTCGGTTTTTCAGGCTATTGGGTCTTCATTTGGCCGCCAATTCTGCTATCAAGGTAGATTGTCGCGTGGCAGGGAAAAAGCGTGCGTCATACGCATACGTGTTGTGTATATTTGCGGGACTGAACCTGATACGGATCAAAATAACCCCTTGACTCACAGTGCGCCACCGATTCTACGTCAGTTTTGTTATTATACCATATATTATACCAGATTATACCAGTACTACTGAAGAGTCTGTTCATTTATGTGCTCTCTCAACTATGTGGGCAGGGAGAACACAGCCATATGCTTGGCGGCAAAAAGAGCAAAATTGGAGAGCCCGATAGTGGTTATATCCAGGAAATCTCACCGGAATCGGGACGGAATCAAACCATCCCCACCGGGTCGACATCTATGGTCCACCCCCGCGGCAAAGTGAGCTGGGATAATATCCGAGATGAGTCAGGGCCGCGGAGGAAGAGTTGCCACCGATACCTGCCTCTCACCCTGAAGGCAAAAGCGGGCACAGGACCAATGATACTGTCCGCTGTCAGCTCTCGGCTGTCAGCTATCAGGCGATACACCCTTTCCGCCTCACGGTGACATAGCATCTCATCAGTGTGACTATAAACCAGGCGGACTAATTGGCTGAAAGGGGGATAATTATATCGGCGCCGATAGTCTATTTCTTTATAATAAAACCCAAAATAATCATGCTTGGCAGCAGCTTCAATGATGTAGTTATCGGGGGAGTAAGTCTGGATGATAACCTTTCCGGCTTTAAGCCCACGCCCAGCTCTGCCAGCTACCTGACATAGAAGCTGGAAAGTGCGTTCACCGCTACGGAAATCAGGGAAATTAAGGCCAGTATCGGCATTGATTACCCCGGCCAGAGTCACCTGAGGCAGGTCTAATCCTTTGGCTATCATCTGAGTGCCAATGAGCACATCCGCCTTATGGTCACGAAAATTCTTCAGCAACTTTTCATGAGCATATCTACCAGTAATCACATCTCTGTCCCAGCGAAGCAATCTGGCTTCGGGGAAGAAATGCTTCACCTCATCTTCTATCCTCTGCGTGCCAATGCCCAGAAACCTGAGATTGTGCCG
>JAOUFZ010000175.1 GCA_029857995.1 Dehalococcoidia bacterium | reverse complement strand
CGCCAGCGGGCGTCTCAAGAAGAGCTCAATTGTAGGTATGCCGAACTTAGTCGCCTCGGGCAGAGCTTTCTCCCCCCATTTCCTGGCCATTGGGACATCCCGCACCAAAGCCAGGCTGAGGGTAAGCTGTTGGCCCAGCATGCCGATGACAAGCGCATTTCCCTTCTTGACGACCGGGTCCCATAGATTCCCATTATAGGCTATACCTTCGTCTACCCGTCCGGTGTACGTCAATGCTACCCCCAGGCTGGAGGCTGCCTTCAAGCGGGTGCCCATAGGCACACCCAGCCCTGCAAATAAGTCCACAGCCCTCTGTGCCCAGCTGAGGGCGGTAGCCGGCTGTCCCAGGTGGAGATAGACATGTGCCATGCGTTGATATAGCAGCCCCTTCGCCACACTATCAGGGTCCTTTTCTACCACGGTCCTGGCCGCCTCCACGTATTCAAGGGCCAAATCCTCTCTGCCCAGGGCACTGTAGATATTTATGAAATACATCTGAGCGCGGATTATCTTTTGTTTGTCGCCCAGCTTCTCGTACAGCTCCAATGCCGACCTGGTATAGCCAAGGGCAGCATCATAATCCATTTGGGCTAAAGAGACAGCGACCAAATTCTCTAATACCTGCGCCTTCTTGGCAAGCTCTTTTCCCGCCATTATCCTCCTTTCTCCATCAGCTTCAGTGCGGTTTCATAGTATCGCCTCGCCTGGTCCCAGGCGAACAGCCTGGTTGCTTTATCCCCGGCCTTCTGAGCGTAATCAATAGCCTTGGACAGGTCATTCCCCTCAAGGAAATGGTATGCCAGCGCTTCCAGATGGTCGTCTATCTTCCTGGCATATACATTCTCCATCGCTTCCCCCACCTTCAGATGGTGTCTTTTCCTTCGGACCGGGCTGATGCCTTCATAAAGGACATCTCTGAGTTGAGTGTCGGCGAAGGCATAGACCTCCTCCCCCAGGATGTGCCGGGCGACCACGAGGCGGGCCTGCAAGCACTTATCAATTATGTCGATCAATTTGTTTTCACCTAAGCCAGTAACCTCGCTTAGCACCGGAAAACTGAACTCTCTGCCAATCACCGCCGCCGCACTCAAGACGTGGCAGGATTCTTCATCAAGGCACTCCAGCCTTTTCTGGGCTGCCTCCTTTATGCCACGAGGAACATGTACATCAGAAAGGTTCTTGACACCCCAGCCCTTTTCCACGGGGTATACTGCTCCCTCTTCGACCAAAGAGCGTAATACTTCCTCGACAAAGAAAGGATTGCCTTCCGTCTTGTCATAAACCAGGTCAGGCAGCTCGCCGGGAACCTTCTCGCCGAACGTCTGCCTGATCATTTGAAGAACATGATCGAAGGCCAGTCGCTTTAAGGGAAGCGCATAAGACAGCCTCTCCCGGTTGATTTCAGCAACAGAGCGAGAGAGGGAGCGCTGATCTTCCAACTCCAGATCACGATAAGCACCCACAACCAGGAGGTGCTCAGCGGTGATGGCACGCGCCATGTGGTGCAAAAGCCCCATCGAGGCATCATCGAACCATTGCAGGTCATCCAAGAACAGCACAAGCGGAGACTCCTTGGAGATGTTGACAAAGAATTGAGTAACCGCCTCGTAGAGGCGGATGTGCTGTTGCACATTGGGTACCGATGTTGGAGGTGGGATAGTGCCCAACTTCTCGCCAACCTCAGGTATTAATTTCGCCAACTCGGGGGCAAAGGTGCCCACGGCTTTGAACAGAAGAAGCGATGGCGCCCAGCGGACATATTCCTTGATGATATCGCTCCAGGGCTGGTAGGGGACAGTGCCCTCACGCTCACCACCCCTGCTCATGAGACACTGAGCACCTCGAAGTTTGGCGTAGCTTCTCAGTTCATAAGCCAGCCTGGTCTTACCAATGCCAGCCTCTCCGGTGATAAAGACCAGACTTCCTTCACCTCTCAAGGTTGCATCCAGACGTGCCCTGAGGATTTTTATTTCTTGTTCCCGGTCCACCAGTGGCTGAGCCCATCGCGGCTCCGGCGTGGGCATGCGTTCAGCCGCTTTCTCCTCGGTTGGCACGCCTCCAGGCGCCGGTCTAGCCTCCGCCACCTCCTTCACAGACCTGAGAGCCTGGAAAAGCTCGCTGGCCGACTGGTAGCGTTGGTCGGGGTCTTTGGCAAGAAGCCTGAGGATGATCTGCTCCAGTGCTTCTGGAATCTGCGGGGCCAGTTTTCGGGGCATTATGGGCAGGTCGTTGATATGGCTGAAAATGACTTTAACCGGGTCATCTCCGTGGAAGGGAGGCCTGCCAGTGACCATCTCATAAAGAACGCAGCCCAAAGAATAGAGGTCTGACCTGGTGTCGGAGTGCTTTCCCAGGGCCTGCTCGGGAGGCAGATAGGAGGGAGTCCCTACTATCACACCTCTCTGTGTGAGATTAGGTCCACCCAACGCTCTGGCCAGGCCGAAGTCCATCAACTTGGGCAGCCCTGCGGAGGTAATCATGATGTTCTCCGGCTTGATGTCTCGGTGGAGGATGCCACGAGAATGCGCATATTCCAGTGCCTGGCAGACCTGGCTGCCGATTCTGAGCGTGGTAGCGGCATCACAGCGTGCACCAGGTTGAGAGCTGATCAAACCGCTTAGGTTAGGGCCATCGACGAACTCCAGGATGAGGTAATGGCTCTCGCCCTCCTGGCCGATGTCGTATATGGCGACGATATGAGGATGAGAAAGGCCAGCGGTGGCCTTGGCTTCCTGCTCAAAGCGGGCAAAGGACTCCTGGTCAAGGCCTTCACCCTTAATGACTTTAATGGCTACAGTGCGGCCGAGCCTGGTGTCCTCAGCC
Organism: Dehalococcoidia bacterium; assembly: GCA_029857995.1. Classification (GTDB taxonomy): domain Bacteria; phylum Chloroflexota; class Dehalococcoidia; order GIF9; family AB-539-J10; genus RBG-13-51-36. Next base: position 348 of record JAOUFZ010000175.1, on the reverse strand, counting down.
TTGAAGACAATACCCTTGCCGCCCTCTCCTAGCTTCTTTGTGACCTTGTACCTGCCGCCCTGGAACGATTCAAACACCGCTCATCTCCTACCACCGTTAGCGAGTCCAGCCGCTCGAACTTATGCGCAATTGCTGCATGATCTATACAATCATACTCGTGGGTGAATATGGAGTCAATGATCCCTGACCCGCCGTGCTGACAACCTCATTGGAAGGTAGATTGAGGCAAGAAATGCCCCCAAGGGGATTCGGACCCCTGATCTTCAGCTTGAAAGGCTGATGTCCTAGGCCTCTAGACGATGGGGGCAACGTTAAGCATTTTACGGATAAATCACTGAATGTGCAAGC
>JAOUFZ010000174.1 GCA_029857995.1 Dehalococcoidia bacterium | reverse complement strand
CGCAGGTTACACCTTCGCCTCGTTCGTCGAAGGCCAGCCGCTCAATACACTCCATACAGCCTATGCACGGTATAACTTCGTTAAGCCTTCCTTCAGCTACTTTATTGGGCAGGTCCGGGTCAGCCAAAAGGCGCCTGCCTATGGCTATAAGGTCAGCTTTGCCCTCTTCGAGAATTTTCTCGCCAAGCTCAAGGTCCAGTCTACCCACTGCAATCACCGGCACCTTGGTTAGCTTCTTGACCTCCTCGGTCAGAGGCACCAGAAAGCCCGCGGTATCTGGAATTGGAGCAGTCGTTATATAAGACCCGGCGCCATAACCCGATACGTGAAGCGCTTGAGCCCCAGCCTCCACCACCAGAGGTACCATCTGCTTGGTCTCCTCAATGGTAATCCCGCTCTCGACCCCCCATTCCTGAGCGTTGAACCTGACCCAAACAGGAAAATCGGGGCCCGCCTCCCTCCTAACAGCCTGAAGTATCTCTAGCAAGAATCTTGCCTTGTTTTCGACCGAGCCACCGTATTTGTCTCTGCGCTGGTTAGTAGCCGAAGAGAGAAATGCAGCGACAATGTACTGGTGAGCACCGTGGACCTCGACCCCATCAAAGCCAGCCTCCCTGCCACGTCTGGCAGCCGAGGCAAACCATTCTACTCTCTCCGCAATTTCTTCCACAGTTAGTTCATGAGGAGGTTCTCCAAAGACACCCATGACTCTAGTCGGTACTACTACTGGACTTGGACCTACCTGCACTACCTTTCCATCCCAGTTCTCCAGGGTGCCATGCATTATCTGGATAGCTATCCTGGCGTTGTATTTATGCGCCGCATCGGTGAGTTTTCTCCATCCGGGAATGAATTTATCATCTCCCAGGGATGCCTGGTAGGATGGCGATCCTTGGAAAGATATATTGCATCGCACGCTGGGGGCGCTTCCTTCGACAATAATCAATCCTGTCCCGCCCCTGGCCCTTGCCTCATAGTAGTCGATCATTCTCTGACTAACTGCACCACCTGCCTCAGCATAGTTAGTTCCCATCGCCGGCATGACTATGCGGTTCTTCAGTTTCATCTGGCCTATGCTCGCTGGTTCAAAGATCTTTTTGAATCGAACTGTAACCATGGCTGTCTCCTTTCCTTGTTTACCAATCGCATTGCATTTTCGCCCAAGTTTACCACAAAACCAGACTTCGCCATCCTCGGCATTGGTGTCAATCTGCTTTTGTACAATACTATGAGCTTCAAAGCTTGGGGGCGGCTTCAGGCAAAAGTGCAGGTAGACGACGATGTTCATTATAGTGGCAAAGAAATTTTTGACAGGCAGAGATTCTCTGTCTGGGTCTCTCAGTGCAAATGTTATAATCTAACCGATGCCACAGAAGTTTGCCCACCTTCACGTCCACACCGAATATAGCTTGCTCGATGGCATGTGCCGCATACCTCGGCTCATTGCCCGAACCAAGGAATTGGGCATGGACAGCCTGGCTATCACTGACCACGGTGCCATGTATGGCGTCATTGATTTTTATGTAGCCGCGAAGGAAGCAGGTGTAAAACCAATTATTGGCTGCGAAGTCTACGTCGCCGAGACTGATTGCCATAGCCGAGAGCCAGCCCGCAAGGCCCACCACCATCTTACTTTACTGGCCAAGAACGAGAAGGGCTATCGCAATTTGCTCCAACTGGTCACTAAGAGTCACCTTGAGGGATTCTACTATAAGCCCAGGGTGGATAAAGAGCTTCTCAAGCTGCACCATGATGGGCTTATTGCCCTCTCTGGGTGTGCTCACGGGGAACTGGCTCGACTGATCCTCGACGGGCGAAACGACGAACTTGTCAGGGTGGCTTCGTGGTACAAGGAAGTTTTCGGCGATTACTACCTAGAGATTCAAAGGCATCCTATCCCTGAATTGGAGCAAATCAACAATGAGCTTGTTTTGCTATCCACCAAACTCAATATACCACCGGTAGCCACATTTGATGTACATTACATTGATAAACAAGACGCTCCAGCCCACGAACTTCTTTTGTGTATACAGACCAATACCTCTGTGTACGATGAGAAGAGACTCAAGCTGGCTGGGGACTTCTTCTACCTCAAAAGCCCTGAAGAGGCAGGACAACTGTTTTCCGACTTACCCCAAGCGGTGGAAAACAGTCAAGTCATTGCCGACATGTGCCAGCTGGAACTGGATTTCACCAAGCTACATCTGCCACATTTGGACCTGCCCCGGGGCCGGAAAGCCGATGATTTCCTAGCTGAGCTCTGCTGGCAGGGTCTGGCAAAACGTTACCCCACGCCCAGCTCAGAGGTCAAAGAACGGCTTAGCCACGAGCTTGATGTCATCCAGAAGACCAAATTTGCTGATTACTTCCTCGTTGTTTGGGATATAATCTCCTTCGCCCGAGAACGTGGCATCTATTTTGGCGTTCGGGGAAGTGCTGCTGCCAGCCTGGCTCTCTACTGCCTGGGCGTCACCGACGTCGACCCTCTGGCGTATGAGCTTGTTTTCGAGCGATTCCTTAATGTCGAGCGCCGTGAGCTGCCGGACATCGACCTTGATTTCCAAGATGACCGCCGTGATGAAGTCCTGTCCTACGTTAACCAGAAATATGGTCCCGACCACGTAGCTCAAATTGTTACTTTTGGCACCATGGGAGCCAGAGCTGCGATAAGAGACACGGGGCGGGCTTTAGGCATGCCTTATGCTCAGGTTGACCGGGTAGCTCGGCTCATTCCTCTGGAGCTGACCATAACCCTGGATAGAGCACTGGAACAGAGCCGGGAGCTTTGTGACATTTATCACCAGGACGCGGCAATACGTAACCTGATTGACTCGGCTAAGAAATTGGAGGGAATGGTCAGACACGTCAGCACTCATGCCGCCGGCGTGGTTATCTCACACGAACCCTTAATCGAATACGTACCACTACAGCTGCTGCGGAAGGGTGAGCAACACACTGTCATGAGCCAGTTCCATATGGAGAACATCGCCCGTCTGGGACTGCTAAAAATGGATTTGCTGGGATTATCTAACTTGACCATTCTGACTAAAGTCAAAGAGATTATTGCCCAAAATCGCGGAATCTCCCTGGACTTGCAGCATATCCCTTTCGACGATACTAAGACTTTTGAGTTGCTGGCCTCGGGGGAAACCAAAGGCATCTTCCAGTTGGAAAGCGCCGGGATGCGCCGCTATATTAAGGAA
>JAOUFZ010000021.1 GCA_029857995.1 Dehalococcoidia bacterium | reverse complement strand
GGCTTACAAGGAGACTGTAATAAAGGAGTAAGAAATGACGGAGAAGAGGCTAAAGACGGGCTCTGATTTTACCTGGAGAGACATGGAAGTTGGCAATATAGTTACAGAAGCAGGAAATGCTAGCGTTCGGAAAACTGGTGACTGGAGGACAGAAAGGCCCATACTGGATAAAGAAAAGTGTACTAAGTGTGCCTTGTGCTGGATTTATTGCCCTGATGCTGCCATAAAGCCCCCTAAGGAAGGATATTATGAGGCTGACCTTCATTACTGTAAGGGCTGTGGGATCTGCGCTAATATATGCCCTGTAGGAGCTATAACTATGATAGAGGAGGAAGAAAAATGAGTAAAAGAGTGGGGTTAGAGGCCTCACATGCTGCTGCCGAGGCAGCCAGAATGGCTGACGTTGATGTCATTGCTGCCTATCCTATAACACCCCAGACGCATATCCCCGAGAGGCTCGCTGAGATGGTGGCTGATGGTGAACTGAACGCAGCTTATATACCTGTGGAGTCGGAGCACTCGGCCTTGAGTGCTTGCCTTGGATCTGCTGCGGTAGGAGCCAGGACTTTTACTGCTACTGCAGGTCAAGGCTTGGAACTTATGCATGAAGTTGTTTACGTTGCTTCATCTATGAGATATCCCATGGTCATGACAGTCTGCAACAGAGCTCTTTCTGCACCCTTAAGCGTTTGGGGAGACCACTCTGATGCTATGGCTGTCCGAGATACCGGCTGGATCCAGGTATTTTGCCAGAATAGCCAGGAGGCATTTGACATGACCCTTTGGGCCTTTCGTGTCGGTGAAGATTCCAGAGTCCTTTTCCCTGTAATGGTTCATTTCGACGGATTTAACCTGTCTCACGTAACAGAGCCAGTTATCTTGCCAGAACAAAAAGAAGTGGATAGATTTCTCCCAAGATTCCAATATCCTTTTGCTTTAGACCCCGATAACCCGATGACCCACGGAGCCTTCGGTCCCCCCGACATATATTCGGAGGCGAAGATAGCTCAGGAGGTAGCGCTCAGGAAATCCAAGGCAGTGATAATTCAAGGGTTCGAAGAATTTGGAGACATATTTGGCCGTTATTATCACCCCGTCGAGCCCTATGGAATACAAGGAGCCAAAACGTTGCTTCTGACTATGGGAAGTTTTAGTGAGACAGCAAAGATTGCCATAGATACAAAGAAGGACAAAAGAGAATCTGTAGGGCTTATCAACCTGCGTCTTTGGAGGCCTTTCCCATTCGAGGAACTTCGCCAGGCGGTAAAGGATGCCGAAACTCTTATCGTTTTTGACCGATGTATCTCCTTCGGAGGCCCCGGGGGGCCAGTTTCCTCCGAAATTAGGTCAGCCTTATGTAATGAAGAAGAGAGGCCAAAGGTTGTAAGTTTTATAGGTGGTTTGGGTGGAAGGGACATGTCGGTAAAAGATTTTGAGTATGTTATTGACCGGGGTCGGGAAATCGTGGAAAAGGGGTCGAAGGAGTTATTTGAGACGGTGGGCATAAGGGGGAAGGTAACAGGTATACGGGGGTAAAAGATGGAAGGGAAATTCATAAAAATTGGCAAAAATCGTGTGACCGCAGATGAGTTTGTCGCTGAGGGACATAGTTTTTGTACTGGCTGCGGCGAAGCTTTGGCATTAAGGCTCGCCTGCAAAGCTTTGGGAAGGGATGTAATAATTGCCAATGCTACCGGGTGCATAGAAATTTGCACTTCGCCGCTTCCTGTCACCTCGTGGAGAGTTCCCTGGATACATACACTGTTTGAAAACACAGCTGCCACAGCTTCGGGCATAGAAGCAGGATTAAAGATTTTGATGAAGAAAGGCAAGATGCCTGAGAGGGATATTAAATGCGTGGCTGTGGCTGGAGACGGAGGGACAAGCGACATAGGAATACAAGCTTTGTCTGGAGCGTTTGAAAGGAAACATGACTTTTTATATCTCTGTTTTGATAACGAAGCGTATATGAATACCGGTATCCAAAGGTCAAGTGCTACTCCTTATGGAGCTTCGACTACCACGGCACCTGCGGGCAAGCTTAGCATTGGCCAGACTACCTGGAAAAAGAACATGCCTGAGATTGCCGTCGCCCATAACATACCTTATGTGGCCACAGCCTGTCCCAGCTATCCTTTTGATTTAATGAACAAGGTTAAAAAGGGCGGGGAGGTCAAGGGGCCGGCTTATGTCCATATATTCTCTCCTTGCCCGACAGGCTGGAGGTATGCTACCGATTTAGCTATTGAGATAGGTCGGCTTGCCGTAGAGACAGGCATCTTTCCTCTCTATGAAGTGGAAAATGGCCGCTATAAACTAAATGTTGACCGGCCCAACCTCAAACCGGTTGAGGAATACTTGAAGACGCAAGGCCGGTTTCGTCATTTGCTGGATGAGGAAATTGCCAAGATTCAAGAGCACGTAGATGAAGAATATGCTAAGCTCAAGGCCAAGGCAGCCTGTTTTGCAGCTTGATTCCTCCCAATAAGCAAGGTTGATTGCTTCAGTTCTTCTTACCTACTATAATATGTAGCTGTACGGGGTGTGGCGCAGCGGCTAGCGCGCATGGTTTGGGACCATGAGGTCGGTGGTTCAAATCCACTCACCCCGACCATGAAAACCTCTTTCCCATTTTGCGGAAGCCCGAGAAAATCTTGACAGGGGATACAAACTAAGTTACGATTGTTAGTCATGTCTAACAATTCTGTGAGTAGACGATGGAAGGCAAGAAGCGCAAAGAGAGCAAACCGCCAGCATGGAAGACTACCTGGAGGCGATAGCTAAGCTTGGTGAAGGAAGGAGGGTGGTTAAAGTAAAGCAGATCAGCCAGATGCTGGGAGTTAAGATGCCCAGTGTTACCTCTGCTTTGAAAAAACTCTCGGAGCAAGAGCTTGTAGAGCATGAGAGATATGGCCATATAAAGCTCACTCCTGAGGGTGATGAGGTTGCCCGCGATGTGATTTACCGCCATGAGGCGTTGGCCCGTTTTTTTGCACAAGCTCTGGGCATTAACCAGGCGACTGCAGAAGAAGATGCCTGCAAGATTGAGCATGTCATCAGCCCCTTGAGCATGGAAAGACTGGCAAAGTTTGTGGAGTTTATAGAAGCTTGTCCCTTGGGAGGGGCTAATTTTCCCAGTAGATATGAATATTATTTGGAGCATGGAGAGCTCCCTCAAGACTGCTCGACAAGAGGTTTGAAGAAAAGAAAGTAGCAAGGCAAAAAAATTTGGAATGTGTAAGTTAAACACCACTAACTTACTAGAAATAGAGGATAAGCTATGACCATGCATCAAAATGATCAATTCACTCTGGCCGAGATGAAGACCGGGCAGACAGGCACCGTGGTCCGAGTTTTGGGGGGACATGGGTTAATTCGGCGTCTGGACGGTCTAGGTATCAGGCCAGGAAAAAAAGTGACCAAACTGAGTTCCACGCTATTTCGCGGCCCGGTTATTCTCAGGGCAGACAATACGCAGGTGGCTGTTGGTTTTGGCATGGCCAGAAAAATAATAGTTGAATTAGATAAACATCTGCCGCGAGCTTCCTAGTATGACGCGTATCCTGCTTGTGGGTAATCCCAATGTGGGCAAAAGCGCCCTTTTTTCTCGCCTGACCGGAACACACATTATTGCTTCTAACTATCCCGGCACCACTGTGGGGTTTACCAAAGGATATCTGAAGCTAGGAGAAGAGCGGGCTGAGGTTATTGACGTCCCCGGCAGCTATACTCTTGAGCCAAGTTCCAAGGCGGAAGAAGTCGCTGTGGAGATGCTCAAAGAAGGAGATGTGGTCATAAATGTCGTGGACGCCACCAATTTAGAGAGAAATCTCAATCTGACTTTGCAGTTGCTGGAAAGACAGACTCCAATAATACTGGCCCTCAACATGTGGGATGATACCCGGCATCGGGGTATAAATATTGATGTTGCCAAGCTGGAGAAAATTCTCGGAGTGCCAGTTGTGCCTACGGTAGGCGTTACCGGACAAGGAATAAGGGAACTAGTCAGGCGTCTTCCCGAGGCAAAGTTGCCCGAAAACGTTCGTACTTATTCCAATAGTGATGAGCGATGGGCAAGAGTGGGCGACATCGTGAGCCAGGTGCAATCGTTGAGCCATCGCCACCATCGCTGGTATGAGAACTTGGCAGATGCCAGTAGTCATCGGATAGGCGGGATAGTCATCGCCCTGCTGGTCCTTTTTGTCACCTTCTGGTTCGTCCGATTCGTTGGCGAAGGAGTAATTAACTATGTAGCGGACCCCCTCTTCGAAGGCCTGTGGACACCGCTGCTAGTCAAACTGAGCCTTGCTTTAGGACCGGAAAGTTTCTGGCACAGTGTCTTGATAGGTAAACTTATTGGGGGAGAAATTGTCTATTCTCAGTCCTTCGGCTTGCTCAGCACTGGACTTTACATTCCCCTCGGTGCAGTGTTGCCGTATATCATCTCTTTTTACCTGGCACTAGGAATAATGGAAGATGTTGGTTACCTGCCTCGTCTGGCGGTATTGATGGACACTATAATGCACCGGTTGGGACTACACGGTTATGCCGTTATCCCCACTATTCTGGGCTTTGGATGTAATGTGCCTGGCATTATGGCAACCCGTATTTTGGAGAGCCGTAAACAGAGATTTATTGCGGCGACTTTGATTTCTATTGGCGTTCCCTGTGCTGCCTTGCAGGCTATGATAATAGGGGTGGTTGGGCGGCAGGGGATAGGATACGTAGCAATGGTCTATGGGAGCTTGTTTATATCCTGGATTATCATAGGGCTAATCCTTAATCGTACCGTCGAAGGATTTAATCCGGAACTTCTGGTGGAGATTCCCCCCTACCGCTTGCCGCCGTGGCGGGTCATTGGTGAAAAGCTCTGGCTACGGGTCTCTGGTTTCATTAGAGAAGCTTTGCCCATAGTCCTCGGCACCGTGTTAGTGGTAAACATCCTATACACTTTAGGGGTTTTCAATGCCATTGCTGATATCGCCGCCCCGATATTGACGGGGCTGTGGGGGCTGCCCAAGGAGACAATTGCGGCTCTGGTGGTGGGTTTTCTGCGTAAAGATGCGGCTATGGGCATACTGGCTTCCTTGGGCCTGACTGCTAAACAACTGGTTATCAGCAGCACGGTTCTGGCTATGTTTTTCCCTTGTGTAGCTACTTTTGTGATAATGGCTCGGGAGCTGGGGGTAAGAGACCTGTTTAAAGCTATTGGAATAATGCTAGCTGCAGTACTGATAATGGGTAGCTTGCAGAACCTGGTTCTCTAGGGCGGGATTCACAGGCTCACCGGGCAGACAGGGACTCTTTCAAAATCTGCGAGATATCTTTGACAGCGAGCTTATCATCCAGATTTTCTGCCTTCACAGCATCGGTGAGCATCGTCAGGCAACTGGGGCAGGCAACTGCTAAAGTATCGGCTCCGGTTTCGTAAGCTTCTCTGGCCCTGACCCGTGCCGGGCTATCCACGCTGCCGGCTAGAAGGTCAGTAACGAAATTGCCACTGCCACCGCCACAGCAAAACGCATCTCTCCTGCTTCGCTCCATCTCGACCAATTTAATGCCGGGAATACTTTGCAGTATCTGCCTCGGCTCATCATAGATATTGTTATAACGTCCGAGGAAACAGGGGTCGTGGTAAGTAACTTTTGCCGCGGCTCGTGAAGGCTTTGTCTTGTTCTTGTCAGGCAAATCACTGAGGATTTGAGTGTAGTGATACACCTTAAAGTTGCCGCCTGATGCCGGATAGATGTTCTTCATAGTGTTGTAGCCATGCGGGCAAAGTGTAATCACTTTACTAACGCCTAGTTCCTTGAATCTCTGGTTGTTTTTCTCGACCAGACTCTGAAACAGTCCTGTTTCACCCAGCATATATATCTCGTTGCCGCAGCACTCTTCTTCTTCACCAAGTATGCCGAAGGATACTCCTGAGGCGTTCAAGACATCTACCAGACTCCTGGCCATTTTCTGTCCGTTTTCGTCGTACGAGCCCAGGCAGCCGACATACAGGAGGTATTCATCTCCTGGCGCATACTTTTTGGTGCCGTTTGCCCAGGCAGCCCTGTCGCTCCTGAGTTGCTTAAAAGGATTTCCATAGCCATAAACAGCTTCAAAAAAGTGTGCTACACGGGGCGGTATTTTCCCTTTCTCAACCATATCGCTCCTGGCTCCAACAACCCAGTCAACAATATCAGGAGCGAACTTCATTGGACATTGCTCAACACAGTTCTTGCAGGTTGTGCAGGTGTAAAGGATTTCAGCGAGATGCTCCGACCATTCGATTTCCCCCTTCAACCAGGCATAAACAAGCCAGAGTCGCCCCCCCGTGGAATAGCTATCAAACCTGAACCTTCTGTAGGAGGGACAATTAAAGCTTGAATAATCGGTGGGAAACTTGCAGTACCCGCATCTGAAGCATCTATGGATCTGGCTGGCATAGTCCTTCTGTTGCATTATTTCGCCTCCCAATTTCCCGGGTTCATGATTCCATTGGGGTCCAGGAGTTGTTTTATCTTCTTCATAAGGACAAGCGTATTCGGGTCCATCTTGTCCATCATCAGTTTCTGTTCGTAGATGTCTGCCTTCCAGAGCACGCCTCCTTCCTCCAGGGCGAATTTGCTGCATTCATATAAAGCCTTCTTAGCTCTTGCCATCTCATCGGCATTAGCTCTATTAAAGGAAAATGAAAAGGAGAACATCATGCAATGCCCGGCGCCGATAAGCCGTGTGGTGGATGCATAGAAGACATTATATTTTGCGGCCACCTCCTCCAGTTTCTTGATGAAAGCTGGGAATTTCTCGATGGGGGTAATGGGCCCGGCATATTGGAATCCGCCTCCTTTGGAAACATCGGCAAATCTGGATGTATCTTTGGAAGGCATTGACATCAGTGGTGCTTTCATGTCTGGCGAAACACTCAAAAAGCCCAAATCCCGGCTTTCAAAATATTTCCAGAGGGCATCCCACACCATCTTGCGCTTAAACTCAAGCTCCTCATCTGAATCGCCAGTTATGTAAGCCATTATCCAGAAAGTCCCCTTGAATCTCAAAGGCAATGGCGCAGCCGAGACCACCACATCTTCAATCATCTCAGTGTGGCTGAGTTTGAGCAATATATCTGGAACTAGCTCAGCCTTATCTGTCAGGAATACCATGACATCTCTCATCTTCTTACATGGATAAAGCTTCAGCCCCAGCCGGGTGATTATGCCAGTAGTGCCAAACCAGCCCAGAAAGAGTCCGGATAAATCCGGCAGTGGAGGCCCCTTTGAGAACCAGTATGAAGACACCGAACACGAACCGATGCGGCAGAGTTCTCCCGTGGGCAGGACAACTTCCAGGCCAGAGACCATGTCGGAGTTGAAGCCGTGCTGCTGCGACAGACGCCCCTGCCCGTGTATTACAGCATTAGCAACTATCGTTGCTACCGGCGGAGAGTCAGGTATGCTGTGCCGTAAGTGAGGGTGGTGTTTTTGCAGATAACTTTTCAATACACCCTGGGTAACACCGGCTTCAACGACAACATATCTGGCTTTCTCATTTACCTCCAAAATTCTGTCCATCCGCTTCATATCCAGCACAATGCCGCCTCGTTGAGGTATAACCAGACCGGTCAATGCCAGACCTGCCCCCTTGGGAACTAGTGGCACCTTCTCTTTGTTTGCCAGCTTTACTATCTCCTGCACCTCTTCAGTTGTTTTGGGCATTACCACAAAGTCTGGTTCGTGCGGGGGCATAAGCCCGCCGTCCCTGGCATAGAAATAACGCTCTTCTTTCTGGTCGGAGACGAAATCCTTACCGACTATTTTGACCAACGAATCGTATAAAGCACTGGTGGTCGTCATAATTTACACCTCCGCGGCTAGCTCAGGCAGCCTCAAGGCTTGTTCTTCCCCTATAGCGAGTTTGCACAGGTCAATCATGTGTATTGGCTTTATGCCCTGCTTGACAACCCTATGGGCTAATGAGTCCCAGCAAGCAGGGCAATTAAAAATGCAGTATTCGGCTCCGAACTTCACCATATCGTCTATATTCCGCTTCTGGACATCGTCGGCCAGCGCTGGCCCCTTCGCCATCCTGAAAATCTCAGCGCAGCACAGAGCATTTTCCCTGTCATACTTCCGCTTAACGCGCTCTACCCCAAGCAAGCCGAATATATCGTCCACATAGTGGTCTGTCTCCGGACAAAGCCGGGCTGAGCAGTTTCTCTGGTAGGCAGCCTTAATATTGAGCGGTTTTATGAGGTCCTTGAGTTCCTTCAGCCTGCCATACAGGTACTCGTAGTAATGGATGGGTTTGAATGGCATATCTATACCGTAAGCAGGTGCCAGCGATGTGAAGGTGCCATAACATTCGTCATGGAGACATACAAGCTCTTTGATTCCCTGATTCTTGATATTCTCTACTATCTTGGGTAGTCTGTCCTTTATCACTGATGCTTTCGCGTAATGAAGGTAAACAGCATTGCAAAAGAACTCCTGCCCGAAGATTACAGATAAGGCAATGCCGTCGAAGAGCTTACCCTTGACGAGTGTGTTAAATTGGGGCAGAAAACAGTACGATAATGCCCTTTCCTCAATTTTGCCCACCAGGAATCTGCCTACTGGCTGGCACTGGTTAATCCACATTGTGATGGTTGGCCGCGGCGCTGGCAGTATCCCCTTTTCTTCTTGCCGCTCGACAATTAAGTAAAACGGATGGTTCCCATAGGGGCAGTATTCCTCACAGGCATAACATGTGGTGCATGCCTCCAGCACAGAGGAATCCTCACCGTTGATTAGCTTGTGCCATTCCTTCTTCGCCTTGTCTTTGTCCTTAAAATCCATATACTGGCATTTAACGAGGCAACTAATAACTTTGCACTTGGCGCATTTTGTCTTGTCAAATTTCAATTCAGGCAATGGCATGTCCCTCCCTTCGGTTCTTTATCAGGCTACTCAAGATTAGCCGAGTTTGCGTAATTCGGCTCTTAGTACCTTGCCCAAAAGATTCTTGGGCAAGGATTTCATAAATCTCACCTTCTTTGGCCGTTTGAACGTGGGCAGGCGGTCTTTGCAAAAGGCAATTAGTTCCTCTTCGTTCACACATCTATCCGGCTTTATGACGACGAAAGCCTTTATCTCTTCCCCATATACAGCATCTGGGATGCCCACAACTCCCGCTTCTGCCACGGCTGGATGTTGCATAAGAACCTCTTCAACTTCCACCGGTGATACGTTCTCTCCACCTCTGATAATGATATCCTTCTTGCGGCCGGTGATGTAGAAGTAGCCGTCCTCGTCCATGTAACCTATATCGCCGGTATAAAGCCAGCCGTCTTTGATAGTTTTGGCCGTTTCTTCGGGCAGGTTCCAGTAGCCTTTCATCAGTGTAGGCCCCTTGACTACTATCTCGCCTTGCTGACCCGCTGGAAGCTCCTGACCTTTTTCGTCGAAAACTTTTATGGTGTTGCATTTCAGCAGGCACTTGCCAATGGAGCCATACTTGGGTGGAAGGTCGCCTGGCTGCCCTGTAGTAGTGGCTCCTGATTCGGTAAGGCCCCACCCCTCTCGAATATCCACCCCCACCTTTTCTTTCCACCTTAAGGCTACTTCCACGGGCAGCGGTGCCGCCCCACACTGGCAGTCCTCAAGCGAACTCAAATCGTACTTGTCCAGCTCAGGAAATTCTAGCAGCTGGATGTACATGGTGGGCACTGCTGCCATTTGGGTAACCCGGAATCTCTGAATGGCTTTCAGCGCCTCTTCGACGTTCCACCACCGTAGCAAGATTGCTTTTCCGCCTACGAAGTTACTAGTGTTACTGAAGGCGATACCAAAGGAGTGTGATAGAGGAAGCACTCCCAGGCTGACCATTGCTCGATTTACACCGGAAACTCTCTGACTGACCTCGCTGAATTGGAGTGTCTTGGGATTAAGCATGCGGCTATGTAATTGCAGAGTCACGGAGCGATGAACCAGGACATATTCGTAGAAAAACAAGGCGTTGATATAAAGTGAGTAATGTGTGTGCATCACACCCTTAGGCGGTCCTGTGGTGCCGGCAGTGTATATTAGAGCGGCAACATCATTGTTATCAGTCTGTTCAATGTTCAGTTCACCAGAATTAGTTGACATAATATCACGATATGAAATAGTTCCAGGAACGTCATCGCGGTCCGTGAGGACTACATGTTGCAAGTTGGGAGTTTGCTTTTGCGCCTCCAATACACGGCCCACGAAGTCTGAGCTGGTGAGAACAGCCTTGGCTCCGCAGTCACGATATACATATGCAGCCTGATCAGGCCGCAGCAAGGGACTCAAAGGGACGACAACAGCGCCAATCTTGTATATGGCGGGAAAAGCAGAAAGCAGCTCTGGACTGTTAGGCATTTGTATGGCCACCCGGTCTCCTTTGTTTATACCGATGCCTTTGAGTGCATTCCCTAATAGGTTGGCGTTATGATTTGTCTCAACATTTGTGTACCATTTCCCTTCGAAATAAAGGACTTCATATTCACCGAACCTTTTGACGTTATCCTCTATGCCGCTGCCAATGTTCATAATACATCCCCTTCAATCTAGTGTTCTGTTTACTGTTTGCTGAAGTATTGGACCATGAGCGCGGTTCGGCCCAAATTACCATTGAGTCGACGGTACAATTCTGGCAAAGACCCGTCAAGTTGGCAAGAGGATGTTGTTTTATCGGTGTTTTGATGAGGATAGTTAAACGGCGAAATTCACCGAAGGCGTTAACTGACAAAACATCTCAGTACGGGATTATTTTCAAGGTTGTCAAGGTTTGACATCATGCACTTTTTATGCCATAGTCTCTTGTTCCCAAAAGCTTGCGTCAGGAGGTCAATCAATGGTCGGCATAAAGTCTTATGGAGCTTATATCCCGCGGTATCGAATGAATCACAATACTCTGTTTATGGCTATTGCGTTTTTGGGGTCGTTCCCGGCGCCCGGTGAGAATGCAGTTGCTAATCATGACGAAGATGCTCTCACCATGGCGGTAGCCGCAGGGATCGATTGTTTGAGTGGTGTAAAACGGGAGATGGTTGATGGCCTGTATCTGGCCACCACCAGTCAGCCTTATATGGTGAGGCAGAATTCAGCTCTTGTAGCTACCGCTCTTGATTTGCAGTCGAGTATAAGGACTGCCGATTTCATCGGCTCCGCGAAATCAGGGACCACTGCACTGCTTTCCGCCCTTGATACAGTAAAGGGAGAGACGTCAAGCAATATTGTCGTCTGTGCTTCTGATTGTCGGTTGAGCAAACCGGGCAGTCCTCAAGAGTCTCTCTATGGTGATGGCGCTGCATCGCTTTTTGTTGGCAATGGTGATGTGATTGCCACTTTTGAGGGTGCGTATTCCGTTTCCTACGATTTCCCGGACCGATGGAGAGCAAGTGGAGAGAAATTTGAACATGCCTGGGAAGATAGATTCATTCGCGATTCTGGCTATAGTCAATTCATCGCGGAGGTGATTTCCGGACTACTGAAGAAATACAAGCTGAATATCAAGGACTTTGCTAAGATCGTGTATCCAGGTCTGTATGCGCGAGAGCACGGGGCCATAGCCAAGAGGTTAGGTGCCGACCCTGCTCAGCTTCAGGATACGTTGCTTAGCACAGTGGGTGATACTGGCTCAGCTTCACCTTTAATGATGTTGGTAGCAGCATTGGAAGATGCCAAGCCCGGCGACAGAATACTGATCGCCAGCTTTGGAAACGGCGGTGACGCAATGTTTTTCCAGGTCACTGAGAAGATAAAGGATGTGGGTAATAAGAGGGCGGTAAAGAAACACATCGCATCCAAAAAGGATCTTGCCAGCTATGAAAAATACCTTGCCTTCAGAAATTTGGCACCGATGGATTTAGGTATGCGTGGCGAGATAAGCATTAAGACACCGATGTCGGCGTTGTTCAGGGAGAGGAAAGTAATTCTGTCTCTTTGTGGCTCGAAGTGTAAAAAATGCGGCACGCCGCAATATCCCTATCAGAGAGTATGTGTAAATCCTGACTGCGGAGCGATTGACCAGATGGAAGATTATCGCTTTTCGGATAAAAAAGGCGTCGTCTTTACTTATACCGGTGATAATCTAGCCGCCAGTATTGACCCACCTTCAATATATGGCCTCGTGGATTTTGATGGTGGCGGCAGGTTCTGGTTTGATTTTTCGGATTGTGACCTGGATTCGGTTAAAGTAGGCATGCCGGTAGAGATGACCTTCCGCAGACGATATGTTGATGAGTCAAGCGGTGTTCACGGTTATTCGTGGAAGGCAGCGCCTATACGTGCCTGACTGCGGTAAACGATAACAAAATTTACGGAGGGAGCAAAAATGGCAGAAGGTATTAAAGACAAAGTTGCTATTATAGGGATGGGTTGCACCAAGTTCGGAGAGCTATGGGATAAGAGTGCCGAGGATCTCATGGTGGATGCTTTCAAGGAATGTATCGAGGACGCGGGCATAGAAAAGAAGGACATCAACTCAGCCTGGTTTGGCGTGCACTTTGAGGAACAAAGTGTCGGAAAAGGGGCTACGTCTTTGGCTTTAGCATTGAAGTTGCCCTTTATTCCGGTCACTAGGGTGGAAAATTTTTGTGCCACTGCCACAGAAGCTTTCAGGGGGGCCTGTTACGGTGTAGCTTCAGGAGCTTATGATATCGCCTTGGCTCTGGGTGTAGAAAAGCTCAAAGATACGGGATATGGTGGGCTTCCCGGCGGCCCTAGTCTTATGGGGACAAAAAATGCACTGATTATGCCCAAATTGACCGCTCCTGGAGCTTTTGCCATGCTGGCGACTAGATACTTTGCTGTATATGGTCTCAAGCCGGAGGAAGGCAAGAGAATGCTGGCTAAAGTGTCAGTCAAAAGCCATTATAACGGAGCCCGAAACCCGAAGGCGCATTTGCGCCGCGAAGTGACTGAGGAACAGATAATAAATGCGCCTATCATCGCCTGGCCATTGGGGCTTTTTGATTGCTGCGGGGTCAGTGATGGTGCAGCGGCTGCAATCGTAACCAGAGCTGACATGGCCAAGAAGTTTCGGCCAGATCCCATACATGTTAAGGCATTACAGGTCGCTTTAAGTTCGGGCGAGGAATTAATGTATACCAAATGGGATGGAGCTCATGTTGAGACCACTTACCGTGCTGGCAAGCTAGCTTATAAGGAAGCCGGGGTAAAGAATCCGCGTGAAGAGATAAGTATGGCTGAGGTGCACGACTGCTTCTCCATAACTGAGGCAGTGACCATGGAAGATTTGCAGTTCAGTCCCAGGGGAAAAGTCAAGGAAGACATCGAGGCTGGCCGTTTTAATCATGATGGCCCGCAGCCTGTGCAGCCTGATGGTGGATTGAAATGCTTCGGGCATCCTATTGGGGCCTCTGGTCTCAGGATGATATACGAGATGTACAAACAACTGCAAGGCAAAGTCCAGCTACCGGAACGGCAGATCAAGAATCCCAAGCTGGGGCTAACCCACAATCTGGGCGGTTTTCCACCCATGAACATCGTTAGTATTGCTATCGTAGGATCGTAGAAGAAACTGAATCTGGGAGGCTAGCCATGGCTAATGGTAGTTTGATTACAGATGAACTGCGTAAACTGATAGGTGTG
>JAOUFZ010000173.1 GCA_029857995.1 Dehalococcoidia bacterium | reverse complement strand
AAGGACGCTTCACCTTTGCACAGGCAGGCGAACCAAGTAGAACCCATGTTGAAGAATACAAGAAATTAAACGAAGAAATTGATGAACTGGTTGAGGAGATAAATTGGCGCCGCTGGAGAAGTCGCTGGAAACCTATACTTTATATTAAGGAGCATTTCACCCCTTTTACTTTAAGTGCTTTACAAAGACTGGCTAACTTCTGCATTGTCAGTTCCCTGCACGACGGGATGAATCTAGTGGCTAAGGAGTTTGTCTCTTCTCGAGTGGATGGGGATGGCGTGCTCATCCTCAGTCGTTTTACCGGCGCTGCCCGGGAGCTTACCGATGCTTTGCTCGTCAATCCTTACTCTGTGGACGATATAGCTAAGGCTATCAAGGTCGCGGTCAATATGTCGAAGAAGGAACGGCGGACACGAATGTCTTCGCTGCGAGCAACTGTGCAAGGAAATAACATCTATTCCTGGGCGGATAGTATCATCTCCGAAATTGCTAAATTCCAGTTCCCTGAGGGTTAATTCAACCATAAAAAGTTCCAGAGCTTTTTTGGGGCCCCGTTAAGTTTTGATTCCAAATTGACGAGGGCCTCAAGGAAATTGCAGAATTGTCGTGGGATGATTCAATTGCGACATTTGTTTCAATCTTGGGATGAGGTAGTTGAGCAGGTCAACGAAGCAACGCAGATATTGCTTTTCTTGGACTACGACGGTACCCTTACGCCCATAGTGACTAGACCCGAAATGGCAGTGCTATCATCCCGGACCAGAAGGATATTAAAAAAGATAAGTCGCCACAGCCTGTTCAAACTGGCGGTAATCAGTGGCCGAGGCTTGACTGAGATAAAAACATTGCTGGGGCTGGAAAACATAGCTTATGCCGGTAACCATGGCTTGGAGATTGAATGTCCTCCTTGCTATTGCCAGGGACGGAGTCCTGAAGAAACCACATTCACCCACCCTATAGCCAAGGAATTCCAACCTAGGCTAGAGAGGCTGGAACAGAGGCTGAGGAAAAGGCTTGCGGGCATTGATGGCGTATTCATCCAAAATAAGGGACTCAGTTTGAGCATCCATTATCGTCTGGCCAGACAGACTGAGCTGAGGAGAATACAAAGACTTTCTCTTGAAGCTGTCGGATACGGACAAGCGGGAGATAAATTGCAGGTCACCGAAGGCAAAGAGGTGCTTGAAGTGAGACCGCCAGTTAAATGGGATAAGGGTAAGGCTATTGAATGGCTCATGGAAATGTATAGAACGCCAGGAAGCTTGCCTATTTTTGCCGGCGATGACGTCACTGATGAAGATGGTTTTGAAGTTTTACACAAAGTCGGCGGCATTTCTGTCTTGGTCGGCGAGGACAAGGCCTCAAGCGCCCATTATTATTTAGAGTCCCCCGAGCAGCTACATCGCTGGCTGGAGAAGTTATTAGGGGAAAGACAATGAAGGAAAAGCCAAAAGAGAAACAGGTATCTTCAAAGCCTAAGATAAACGCTCAATCAGTGCGCTACGATATGAGCTTGTTGACCAACGATGACCTTTTTCTGTTCAATGAGGGATCGCATTATCGGCTTTATGAGAAACTTGGAGCTCATACCCTGACGGCGGATGGAACGGAAGGTACCTATTTTGCGGTCTGGGCACCTAATGCCAAACAGGTCTCCGTTATGGGTGACTTTAACAGTTGGGATAAGTCAAGTCACCTTCTGTACTCAAAAGGGCAATCCGGTATCTGGGAAGGGTTTGTCCCTGGGTTGGGCAAAGGCACAATCTACAAGTATTACGTTGTCTCTCATCGCCGTGGCTACAGTGTGGAGAAAGCCGATCCCTTTGCCTTCTATACTGAAACGCCTCCCAAAACAGCCTCCATTGTCTGGGACCTCGATTATAGCTGGGGAGACCAGGCATGGATGGAGAAGCGACGCGGTCACAATGCCCTCGATGCCCCCATCTCTATCTATGAGGTACATCTGGGCTCGTGGCGCCGTGTGGCGGAGGAGGGGAATCGCCATCTCACCTATCGGGAACTTGCTCCCAGGCTGGCTGAGTATCTGAAGCAGCTGGGATTTACGCATGTTGAGTTTCTTCCGGTGATGGAGCACCCTTTCTATGGCTCCTGGGGCTATCAGAGCACGGGATACTTCGCCCCCACAAGTCGCTATGGCACCCCACGGGATTTTATGTACCTCGTTGACTATTTGCACCAGCATGACATAGGTGTCATCCTCGATTGGGTACCTTCCCATTTCCCTAATGATGAACACGGACTGGGATATTTTGACGGAACCCATCTCTATGAGCACGGTGATCCCAGACAGGGTATTCATCCGGATTGGAATAGCTTTATTTTCAACTATGGTCGGCACGAAGTAAGGAGCTTCCTTCTTAGCAGCGCATCATTCTGGCTGGATAAATATCACGCTGATGGCTTACGAATAGATGCCGTGGCTTCTATGCTCTATTTGGATTATGGCCGTCAAGAAGGCGACTGGATACCCAATCAGTACGGAGGACGTGAAAACCTGGAGGCCATTGCTTTCTTACGACGCTTAAACGAGGCGGTCTACCAGGAGAAACCTGATGTACAAGCCATTGCCGAGGAGTCGACTGCCTGGCCTCTGGTATCCCGGCCGACTTATGTCGGAGGTTTAGGCTTCGGCCTGAAGTGGGACATGGGCTGGATGCATGATACGCTGGAGTACATAACCAAGGATCCCATATACCGAAAATATCACCATAGTAACCTGACCTTTCGTCTTTTATATGCCTTCTTTGAAAACTTCATCTTGCCGCTTTCTCACGACGAAGTAACACATGGCAAAGGTTCACTTTTGGGAAAGATGCCGGGAGATGACTGGCAAAAGTTCGCTAACTTAAGGCTCCTTCTTGGGTATATGTATGCCCAGCCCGGGAAAAAGCTCCTGTTTATGGGAGGGGAGTTCGGGCAATGGCGGGAGTGGACGCATGACGAGAGCCTGGAATGGCATCTGCTTCAATACTCAGCCCATTCCGGTCTTCAGCGGTGGGTCAGCGACTTGAACCGATCCTATCGAGGACAGCCTGCTCTCTACGAGTTGGACTTTGAGCAGGGAGGCTTCGAGTGGATTGACTGTAACGATGTCGAGCACAGCGTGGTTAGTCTCATTCGCAACGGGCGGGCTCGCAGCGACGTTATTGCAGTTGTCTGTAATTTTACCCCCGTGACGCATTTCGACTATAGA
>JAOUFZ010000172.1 GCA_029857995.1 Dehalococcoidia bacterium | reverse complement strand
CTGATACTGCGAGCCCCAGGGACAAATTGCGACATGGAATCCGCCTTTGCCTTCGAACGAGCCGGGGCACAGGTGGATTTGATCCATGTGAATGAGCTTATCCGCAGGCAGGATCTTATCTCCAGTTATCAGATAATGGTCATCCCCGGTGGTTTTACTTATGGGGATGATATCTCGGCCGGGAGAATCCTGGCCAATGAACTCAGACTCAAGCTAAGGGACGAAATTCAGAAGTTCATTGACGATGGCAGGCTCATTCTGGGGATCTGTAATGGTTTTCAGGTCTTAGTAAAAGCTGGCCTGTTGCCTAGGTCGACCGGTGAAAACTCACAATCGCTAACCATAGCTGGCAACGATTCCGGCAAGTTTGAGTGTCGCTGGGTCTACCTCCGAGCCAATAGAACGAGCCCCTGCATTTTCACACGGGGAATAAGCCTTATGTATCTCCCCGTGGCCCACGGAGAGGGTAAGGTGGTAATTGAATCGGGAGCGCTGGAAGAGCTAAATGTGGCACTCTACTACTCTGACGAGACAGGGGACATTCGAACTGGCTATCCTCACAATCCCAATGGGGCAATGAACAATATAGCCGGCATCTGTGATGCCACAGGACGCATTTTTGCCCTGATGCCACATCCGGAACGATTTATCCGCTGGACACAGCATCCAAGGTGGACCAGAGACCCCCGACAAGATTATGGGGATGGCTTCCGCATTTTCCTGAACGCTGTGGAGTGGGCCAAGAGCATTTGAACAGAAGGGCGGGCTATCTTCTGTTAGCCTCTGTGGCTAGGGAAAATGACTATTAATGTTTGCTATACTATTTGTTGCCATAAGGAGGTAAATTGCAGAGCATCAGGGTTGGCATAGCCCAAATTAATTCCACTGTAGGCGACCTCGTTGGTAATACCGGGAAAATAATGGAATCCATTGACCAGGCAAAGTCACTGGGCATCGACCTGCTGACCTTCCCTGAATTAGCCATAACCGGCTATCCCCCCGAAGATCTGCTGCTTAAACCACAGTTTATTGAGCAAAATAGAGAAAGCCTTAGCAGGATAATAGAGCGCAGCTCAGATATAGCGCTAGTAGTGGGCTTTGTCGACAGTGATGGCGATATATACAACGCTGCTGCGGTGATTTATGATAAGAAACTAGCAGGTATTTACCATAAGATCTATCTGCCCAATTATGGTGTATTTGATGAGAACAGATATTTCCAGGCAGGAACCAACTGCTCTATTTTCAATATCTACGGTGTTGGCATGGGCATAACCATCTGTGAAGATATGTGGTATGAAGCCGGGCCAGCGATTGTACAGGCCTATGCCGGAGCGAAAGTATTGATTAATATAAGCGCTTCTCCATATCATGCTGGCAAGGAACTCTCTAGGGAGCGGATGCTTGCTACCAGAGCATCAGACAGTATGGCTATTGTTATCCATAATAATTTGGTGGGAGGGCAAGATGAGCTTGTATTTGACGGCAATAGCCTGATTATCAATGAGAAAGGAGAAGTCATTGCCCGAGGGAAGCAGTTTGAGGAAGATTTCCTAGTGGTTGATTTGGATGTGGAGTCAGTGTTTCGCTCTCAGTTGCATGACCCTCGACGTAGGAAAGAGACGCCGTGGGTCAAGGAAAAACTAGGACAGGCTACTAAGATAGAGGTGTCAAGTAAATATCAGGCGATTGCCAGACCTCCTTTGCCGCCAAGAAGAGTTGAAAGATTGGATGAACTTGCTGAGATTTATCAGGCTCTCGTTCTTGGCACCAGCGACTACGTGCACAAAAATGGCTTTGAAAGAGTAGTCATCGGTCTATCAGGTGGGGTTGATTCAAGTCTGGTGGCTGCTATAGCAGCAGATGCCCTCGGCGCTGATAATGTCATAGGTATTTCTATGCCTTCTCGCTACTCGTCGCCTGGCAGCAAGTCAGACGCTGAAGCTTTAGCAAGAAATCTGGGCATAGAATTTAAAGTAATACCTATTGAGAAAGTATTTGGCTCTTATTTGGGAACTCTGGCTGAGCCTTTCAAAGGTACCCAACCTGATAGCACCGAGGAGAATATTCAAGCGAGGATCCGGGGGAACATCCTTTTTGCTTTGTCCAACAAGTTTGGCTGGCTGGTGCTTGCTTGTAGCAACAAGAGCGAGACAGCGACGGGCTACACAACCATTTATGGGGATATGGCTGGAGGATTTATCCCCCTCAAAGACGTGCCCAAAACAATGGTTTACAAGTTGGCGCAATACAGGAATCAACGAGAGAGAAAAGAGATGATACCGGCTGGTGTTCTAACTAAGGCACCATCGGCTGAACTGAGGCCCGATCAAAAAGACACCGATACCCTACCCCCGTACGAAGTACTGGATCCTATCCTAAAGGCTTATGTGGAGGATGACCTGGCAATTGACCAAATTGTAGCCATGGGTTTTGAGCACGACACAGTTGTAAAAGTGGCCCGCTTGGTGGACAGGAGCGAATACAAGCGCCGCCAGGCTGCCCCCGGTATCAAGATAACTCCCAGAGACTTTGGGCGGGATAGGAGATTGCCAATCAGTAATCGATTCAGGGAGGAATAACTTGAGGAAGATCGGCGGTATTTTGCTGGCAGTCGGCTTGGGCATTTTCATATGCTGGGGCCTTTATTGGTTCTTCCGTTTAGCTTTCTTGGAGCTACCCTTGCCTGTTAAGATTGCCATCGCTGCCATGGCTATCGGGCTTATTATTCTTCTGACATCGCTGGGTTTGGAGAGACGTCGAACATCCAGAGAAGAGAAAGATAAATTCAAGGAGGTGGAAAAATGATTGTAGCTACTACAGAGCAGATAGAGGGCAAAAGGATAACAGAAACTCTGGGTTTGGTCAGAGGCAATACTATCAGAGCCAGACACATAGGTCATGATGTTATGGCCGGCTTGCGCAACGTCGTTGGTGGAGAAGTTAAGGATTATACCGTAATGTTGGCGCAAGCTCGCGAGGAAGCATTACAGAGGATGGTTGAACAGGGTGAGAAGATGGGCGCCAATGCCATAATAGGTGCCAGGTTTGCAACCTCGATGGTGATGTCTGGAGCTGCCGAGATGGTAGCCTATGGAACAGCGGTGAAATTGGTGTGAGTTTGATTAATCGGCTTGGTGCATTATGTAAAGTGTCATCTGGAATTTAGCAGAGTGCCTTCGCACAGACTCATAACTCCTTGAATTTGTATCCTATGTTCCGCACAGTCTCGATAAAGATAT
>JAOUFZ010000171.1 GCA_029857995.1 Dehalococcoidia bacterium | reverse complement strand
CCAGTAGCAATTGAGTGGCCCGCTTCAATGGTAGTAACGGAAGCTCGCTATTAAGCCCTTTGTCAAAGCGAATCGAAGCTTCGCTTTGGAATTGAAGATGGCTACAGCCCCGACGAATGGCAGCCTCGTCAAAATTCGCTGACTCCAGGAGGATAGTGTCGGTTCTGTCTGTCACTTCGGAATCCAGGCCACCCATGATTCCAGCGACAGCAACAGCTTTTTCTTTGTCGGCAATGACCAATATGTCTGCATTAAGAGTGCGCTTTGAACCATCGAGGGTAGTTATGGTCTCACCATTTCCGGCTCTACGAACAATGATTTGTTGGCCCTTAAGCTTGTGATAATCGAAGGCGTGAAGAGGCTGACCATATTCCAGCATGACGTAATTAGTAATGTCAACCACGTTGTTGATGGGACGCATTCCGCAGCTATTCAGGCGCTGTTGTAGCCAGCCTGGGGATGGGGCCATTCTGATTCCGGTAACCAGGCTAGCACAGTACCTGGGACACAGGTCCGGATTGACCACGTCAACAGAGGCGAAGGAATCTATTGACTTCTCTGTTTCCTCGCAATGAACCTCGGGCAGACGGAGTGATTCACCGGTTAGGGCAGCAATTTCTCGGGCAATACCAATCACAGATAAACAATCCGGGCGGTTAGGTGTTATATCTAAATCCAAAACTACATCGCCCAGATAAGCGCTGAGAGGTGCACCTATGGGCGCCTCCGGCGGCAATACCAAAATGCCCTCGTGATTTTCAGAAATCCCTAGCTCTTTCTCTGAGCACACCATGCCCTGGGAAACAATGCCGCGAATCTTAGCCGGCTTCAGTACCGCGGCTTCCCCAGTGTGCGGATCCACGAGGCGGGCTCCCACATGGGCAAAAGTCACCCTTTGACCGAGGTCGATATTAGGCGCGCCGCAAACCGTGGTGACTTGCTCAGTGCCAAGGTCAACCGTAGCTAGCTTAAGGCGGTCAGCATTAGGATGAGGATTTAGCGCTATTACTTCCCCTATCACTACATTATCCCATGTACCACCCACAGTCTCGATGACCCTGACTTCCAGGCCAGCCATGGTGAGCTTTTCAGCAAGCTCTTTGGAAGCGAGCTTTATGTCAACATAATCCTTGAGCCACTTGAGGGAAATCTTCACACTGTCACCTTAAAACTCAGAATTGCCTCAAAAACCTGAGGTCATTGCCATAAAAGAGGCGGATGTCATCAATACCATAGCGCAGCATAGGTATACGCTCAACTCCCATGCCGAAGGCAAAACCACTGTAAAGATTGGGGTTGATATCAACGCGTGCCAGCACGTCGGGATGCACCATACCTGCCCCCAGTATTTCAATCCAGCCACTGTAGCCACACAGCCGACAGCCAGCCCCGTTGCAGGCTAAACAGCTAATGGCTACTTCCACCCCCGGTTCCACAAAAGGAAAGTAATCACAACGGAATCGCACTTTTCTTTCCTCGCCGAAAACACAACGGCAGAAGTCAAACAAGGTGCCTTTCAAATCAGCCAGGGTGATGCCCTTATCCACAGCCAAACCTTCAACTTGATAAAACATAGATTCATGGGTAGCATCGGTGGCCTCATATCGGTAAACCCGCCCGGGAACTATCGCTCTTATCGGCGGTCGTTCCTTTTCCATCAATCTAATCTGCATGGGGGAAGTGTGCGTCCGTAGAAGTCTGGCTTCCCCTCCCATACCCGCATCTATCCACAGGGTAGCAAACATATCTCGCGCCGGATGATGTTGAGGAATATTCAGCGCTTCAAAGTTATAGTAATCCCATTCCACATCAGGTCCTTCAATTACCTGGAAGCCCATGTTTTGGAAAACGTCGCAAATTTCCTTCAGTATCTGAGTGGTGGGGTGAAGTCGCCCTGTCGGGAGGGGTCGTCCGGGCAAAGTCACGTCCAATATCCGGGATTCCCGAGGAGAGGTCAAAATGGCTTCCTGGAGTAATCTGCTTTTCTCTTCCAGGCTTGACTCTAAAGCTCTCTTGGTTTCGTTAGCTTGGGCGCCCACCTCGCGCCGTTCTTCCAGGGGGAAGGTGGCTAAGGAACGTAGGATCTGAGTTAGATTGCTTTTCTTGCCCAGGTAGCGAACGCGCCATAGCTCTAGCTCTCGAGGATTGCCAACTTCATTCAGCTCTTCGACAGCTTGCGCACGAAGGTCTTTGAGTTGTTCTAGCATTGACTGCCAAGTGGTGTTATCTCTGTTCAAAAACCCTGGTATTTCCAGGCATAGTGTCACTACACGCGAGGTGAGTTAGTCCCGGTCACCGAAGCCACCAGTGCAGCAAAGCCGTCGGGATCTTTGACTGCAATCTCGGCTAACATCTTGCGATCAATTCCTATATTTGATCTCTTCAGCCCCACCATAAACTGACTGTAAGTAAGTCCCCTAGCCCGCGTCGCAGCATTGATGCGGGCGATCCATAGCCTCCTGAAGTCCCTTTTCCGCTCACGACGATGACAATAGGAATAATCTAAGGCATGAAGCATGGACTGATGAGCTACAGTATAAAGCTTATGGCGGGCAGCGCGATGCCCTTTAGTCAGTTCAAGTACCTTCTTGTGCCGCCTGTGGGTGGTTTTTCCGCTCCTGGCTCGTGGCAAGTTTTCCTCCTTTAATCCTTGGGCGTTATCCTTTTCTCTTTAGTAACAAAATAAACTACTTTCTCTCCCTACTATTTGTAGGGCAGAAGCCTCCTTACCCTCTTCTCATCCGCCGAGGAAACCGGTATCATTTCATCATAGAGGCGCTTGGTTCTCGGAGCCTTCTTTCGCCTTAAATGGCTCTTGCCACACTTAGTGCGCATCAACTTGCCGCTACCCGTTATATGAAAACGGCTCTTTGCCCCTTTATGGGTCTTAAGTTTTGGCATCTGTTTCTTTCTCCTTAGATTTCTTCTGGGCAACCGGGGATAAGACCAAGGCTATATTATTCCCTTCATTAACAGAGTTGCTTACTACCGCTACTTCCTGGGAGGCTTCAGCTATTTTGCGCAGCACCTTCCAGCCTAGTTCAGGATAAATAATTTCACGTCCTCTAAACCTTAGCATTAACTTTACTTTATTGCCCTCCTCCAATAGTTTCTTCGTGGTCTTAATTTTTGCCTGTAAGTCATGCTCTTCTATTTTGGGTCTTAACCGGACCTCCTTGAGTAAGCCGACTCTCTGACCTCTCTTCGCCTTGCGTTCCTTTTTAGTTTGCTCATACTTATATTTACCGTAGTCGAGCAGTC
>JAOUFZ010000170.1 GCA_029857995.1 Dehalococcoidia bacterium | reverse complement strand
AAGAATTTGCAACGAGTGCCATTCGCGCTGCCATTTCAAGAGTAAAACCAAAAAGCAGGAACTTTATACTTTCTGGAATCTATGACATGTGTAACACCTCCTTTGAAGGCAGAGCGTTGTTTTTTGCAGGGCACATTGCATCACAGTGATTTCAGCCATGATGCCACGGACATTAGAGGCGTAATTCCTGTAGAGATAGCTCTACCTGCGGCTGCACGAACATAGGGATGTATCGTAATTCATAACAAAAGGAGACTCACACAGGAAGCCTATCGGTAAAAGGCACTGCTTAAGAAAGCAGTGATGCCTGCGATTTTTCTGTAACAGACGATGTAGTTATCCGGGATTGCACTTCTGAAATCTATTTCTGTTTTCTGCTCTCCAAGAAGGCTCGTATCATCGATACTTCCATACATATTATGATAAGGATCAACCCGAAGGACAAGGCGAGCCATACTATAGGCGTGAAGCCACCAAGCGTCACATCTAAGGCTGCAGTCACGATGCCGACAATTAATAATGCCAATGCCGGCCATTCGAGAATACTATGATATCGCGTAAACTTTTTGCTTTCTATCTCATAGATTTCTTCTTTAGACTTCTCATTTGCCATAAGTTCACCTCCCAAGGTTGGTTAAGCCTGAGAATACCCTAAATATATCGGATATGCCGATAATAGACACAAGGATCTCAAACTACTCCTGCTTTGCAGACACCAGGGCCCACTTTTTCTTGTAACTACCTCCTTGTTCTATTTTGAATCCTTCTAGTATATTGTCCCACTCTGCTTGATCCACATAACCAAAAGGAGGGGCGGCACCCACGCTAAGATACGCCTGCCCTTCTCCCTTGAGGATGCGTCTAATTTCGTTCACGGCTTCTTTTCTATGTTCGGCCATCGAACACAATAGACCATTGGCAAGAACGAAGTCGACTGACCTGTCCTTTATAAAACTCACATCGGAGGCAGACGAAGCATGAGCTTCAATGTTACGATACCCGCTTTTCCCTGCCTTTTTCTCTAAAGCTCGGATACAGCTTTTGCCTAAATCAACTGCATAGACTTTTCCTTTTGGACCGACGAGTTCGGCCAAAGCGAATGTATAATAACCTGAGCCACAACCGAGGTCAGCAACCACCTGACCATCTTTAACATAGGGCTCAATAAGTTTCTTGGGTGATTCAAACAACCTTCTGATTGGGTCCAGAAACGCTGGTGGTCTCCTCAAGAACAACCAGTCTGACCACTTCAACTTCTTTTGATCTTTTTGCCGGCATTCATTGCCAGCTGCACGTTTTTCTTTGCTCATATCTATATCCCTCACTTCTTCTTAATCTGGTTCGTCCCTGATTTCGGCGGTCCTATCCGTCTTGGAGTTCTATTCATATAATCACGATAGGCCTCATCGTATTTCTCAAGACAGTAACGTTCTTCGTGTTTTACAGAAATGCTAGGCAAGACTACCCAGATAATTGTAACTAATAGGAAAATACATCAAACTGAAGCTATGCTAACACCAAAGTATATCATGATTAGCAATGCATAACCGGGACGTCGGGAATAACGATATGCTCCTCTAGTGGCAGGCTTATTCTCTGGTGTAATGGCGATAATGGAAGCTAGAATTTATTACCGCTGGATGAACATCGGGATGTCTGCCCTTCCATGCGTACGTTAGTGTGTCATAGTAAATTGAACTCTTCGTGCAGCACGTTTGACTTGCTTTGTTACATTCCTGGGAAATGTTTGTAACAGTATAAGGTTTTGTTGCCCGAGCTGCACAAAATGTCCTTTTGTGTGATGATAGGGACTGGATAATTGCACCTCAACAATTGAATATGAGATAAGCTTAGTCTGAATGCCTGGTTACTTTTGCGCGGATAACACAGAAAGGGCCAAGTTGTAAATAAACAGCGTTTTGTATAATATAAGCGGCACAAACGAGTAAAGTCTCAATGAAATAATGAGGAGGAGCTAAATATGGCGTTAAATTCTGAATCCGGAAATACAGTTTTGAGATTGTGGCTTCTTCTGCACCGAGTCCGGGACGGAATTGTTCTATGTGA
Source organism: Dehalococcoidia bacterium (assembly GCA_029857995.1). GTDB lineage: Bacteria > Chloroflexota > Dehalococcoidia > GIF9 > AB-539-J10 > RBG-13-51-36. Next base: position 1,230 of record JAOUFZ010000170.1, on the reverse strand, counting down.
GGATTCAGTATTTGGGAATTACGGGCTTACTACGGAGCAGTTCTCAGTGCTTGCAGCTGTGAAATCGAGAGGTGGTTCTCTAAAGCCAAGTGAGCTAGCCACGATTCTAGCACGTAGGCCCAACAGCGTCACTATGCTGGTTGACCGGATGGTCAAAGCTGGTTGGGTGAAGAGGACAAGAGATAGGAAGGACCGCAGAGGAGTAAATGTGTCTTTGACCAGCAAAGGGGAGAAGGGTCTTGAACCGGCAGGTCCGGCGGGCTGGGAGTTTATCCAGAAAATCCTGTCACCGCTATCATACAAGGACAAACAAGCCCTTACTAGTATGCTTGAGGTACTAAAATGTGAGGTAGATGGGTACCTAAATCCCGAAGCGGACATGACGGAGATCATTAAGAACAGTTACACAAAGCAGCCTGGTTTGTATGAACGGATGGTCAAGAACATTTTTCCCTCCGGCTCTGAAGCCAAACATAAGGGTGGGAAAAAGGGAAAGACCATACGATGAGGACAGTTAACTTCACTTATGCTGGCTGGCGTAGAGCAGCTCCTGTGAGTCCGCAGTAATATCGATAGAAGGAAATATACTCCCCCTTTCAACGCATAGGTGACACCTTAGGCACCCCGAAAGACTGCCCAGATTTTGACTACTGCATCAAATTAAGAAATGCTGGGTAACAGGACAGGCTAATGTTGGTTAAGCTACACAACCCGTTATCTTGTTTCTACTGAACAAATTTCGGGATGTTTGCCATTCCATGCGTACGTTTATCAGGTTATCGGCTCTTCTTTTTCACCTGATACCGGACTAGTGTCTTGACTACCTTAGCATCCGGCCTTGACTGGTATTCTTCCTCGTGCGGGCCGGCTATTTCATAGCCATTGGCCGTGATGAATTGTTGCAAGCGCTCAATGGTTTTCGTTTCCTGGTCATAAGGGCCGAAATGGAGAATTTGAGCTACCGTGCCATATTCCCAGGTCTCAATCTTTACCTCAGTGCCCGGTTCTTTCTGTGGTAAGGAGGTAGTGTTGTCGGGCACAGGGATACCGGCAATTATGAGCCATTCTCCTTTGGGATAGAGATGGGCATTGGGAAAGCGAGCCCGAGGGCAGCTTACCTTGAAGGACTCCAGTCCCCTCTTTTTCAGGGCAAACTTCAAGGTATAGACTGAGCCAAATAGAGCAGGAAATATCTCGGTGAAGACCTTGCCCGGAGAGCCTTTTCCCTGG
>JAOUFZ010000169.1 GCA_029857995.1 Dehalococcoidia bacterium | reverse complement strand
CCAGAGCTGTGGATATGATTTGGGTCTGGGAAACCCCGGGAATTGGCTGTTATCAATCCTAATTACACTATTTCGAGTCTGACTCTGGTATCCGTTTTAGCTGCTTTTACTCGAAGTAGCGTTCGTAGTGCTTGAGCCACGCGCCCTTGTCTGCCGATGACCCTTCCCTTGTCATCGGGAGCAACTTCTAATTTAATTAGTAAGCCTTCATCACTATTTTCCTCGGTGATCTTCACTGCATCAGGTTCTGCGACAATGGATTTAATAATGTATTCCAGCAAGTCTTTCATTTCGCCTCCTTAATAGTTAATTTTGGCCTGAGGCCGGCTTAAATTTATCCATAATGCCTAGTTTGCCGAGCAAGCTGCGCACAGTATCTGTAGGCTGAGCCCCGCATCCAAGCCACTTTAAAGCTTTTTCTTCATCAATGCTGATAGTTGCGGGGTCAGTCAAAGGATTGTAATGGCCGATAATCTCGATGAATTTACCATCACGGGGAGAGCGACTATCCGTTACCACCACTCGGTAGAATGGCTTGTTTCTCCTCCCCATACGGCGTAATCTGATTTTAACCATTTTTCAAGGTGATTATCTCTTAAATGTCAATGTTTGTCAATGGTTTGTCCCCGTCTAGTACCTTATGTTAGCGTTTGCCTCAAGCACCCTGGAGAAATGAGGCCTTACATTTATGCCACGAATGCCCAGAGAGATTCGTGAAGGAAGCAAGGAAAAAGACTAGAGTTACACAGTGATTTCCTGATGATATCCCAGGTAAAATTCTTCTTGCGTATGAACATACCCTTTGGCCATGTCAAGTTTTTGCTAGTTCGCCACTAGAAAATCCTCAGCCTGGGGTTATGAACTAGATCATCCCTCAACAAACTCTCTGTACCTCTGGGCTACCTTTGCCCAAGTCCACTTCTGCTCCACAAGCCTACGGCCATTTGTGGCTAATCTCAACCGCTCTGTTTCGTTGCCCAGCAAATCGGTGATCTTTGTTGCCATCTCTTCTATGCTTTTCACCAAATAACCAACGTTGTCATCCTGGAAAACAAATCTGTGACCTTCAATGTCGCTAACTACAGGAACAGTCCCGGTAGCCATGGCTTCAACCAAGGGAATGCCAAACCCTTCAAAGATAGAGTTGGAAACATAGACAGCACAGCTCGATAATAACTCAATTTTCTCCCTCTCCGGCAAATACCCATGCATTAGAACGTTCTGGAATAAATCAAGTTCCTCAATTTTCCGCCTCACCTCTTTGTGTTTAGGACCATCGCCAACGATGTGTAACTTCACTTCAGGAAATTTGTTCCTTACTATAGAGATAGGCTCAATAAGGGAACTCACCCTCTTAAGCTCTGTCAACCTACCGATGTAGATTAAGCTATGGGGTATTTTATTCACGGAGAAGGGGTAGTCTTCGACATTGACGCCGTTCCCTACAACCACAATCTTATCTTGACAAAATCCCTCTTTCGTTAGAACGTCTTGAACCATAGGACTGATCACGGCGATTCTATCCAGCTTGATCAGACGAAGTGCTGCTTTCTCCAACACCCCGATTACCCGCACTGCATATTTGGATGAGCTATCGACGTTTGAGGCATGATATAAATGATGGATAACTCCTATTTTGAACGGCCCCTTCGGAGCAAAGCGGAGAAGGAACGATGCCAGCATACCATTTCCTATCAAGATGTCTGGGGCGGCCTCTTTAATATATCTATTTGCTTCTTTACAAAAAGATACCCCGCCGGCGTGCATCCACCTTATCCACCTGGAGCCTCCCATACATATTATGTTGACCCCCCTGTATTTAGCGTGAATTTGCTTATTCCCCGAGAAGTCAGGGCACAGAATAGTAATATCGTAGTCTGAAGCTAAGCCAGTTAAAGCAGACAAGGCATGTGCTAACCCTCCTTCAGTGTATGCAAGCTCATCTCCCTTGATTATTGGCCCGCCAGTGTGGTTAATAAGCACTATCTTCTTTGTTCTTTTCATAACCCTCGAGAAACCCTTTAGTAATGGGCGAATTGAATTATCATTCCTTAATAAACGGGTCGGCTTTATTTTAAGGTCTCATCTTATTGGCTATATTCTTCTTCTCTAAGGGCAAGGTCTGTTAGAATATAGCACAAAATGGCACTGGCTGTAACAGGTAAGTTTCCCCAAAAATTGTATTTGACACGACTAATAGAGCGTAGTAGATTGCGCTGAGATTTTGGGGAAACTAGGCTATTACTATTGATTTGGGCAAATCCAGAGATGGAACTCTGCATGAATAGGAGTTAGATGAGCGGGAAAGAAACTGACGAAAGACTGTATGAGCGGACTTTAAGAGATCTGAAGCGAGGCAAATTCCCCGGGGACTTTAATGTAAAGTTGAGAATGTGTAACCCAAAGCCAGGTGAGAAAATTCTGGACATAGGGTGTGGTATTGGATGGTTTGCTGGCACGGTGGCCTCTCAGTATAGAGCTGAAGTATTAGCTATTGACGCCTCTGAGTATGCTATTAACGAGGCAAGAAAAAGGTATGGAAACGCAAACAATCTTGATTTTCAGGTTTGCGATGCCCTGCTAATAGAGTATGAAGAAGCGTTTGATAAGATTTTGTGTCTTGATGTGTTAGAACATTTCTCCTATAAAGACGCTCAGATCTTATTGAAGAAGATTCACACAGCCTTGAGAGTGGGAGGCAGTCTAGTTTTGTGTGTACCGATAAATGACGTTTGGCACTTGCCGCCTGTGCGAAAACTTGCCAGGTTTCTAAACATCCCAACGTTTGAACATAAGACATTCTTCGGTATACAAAAGGTCGAAGCGGAGCTCAAGCAAGCTGGATTTTCCATAGTGGAGTTGTCACCCTGGTTTTGGCTCGAGGACCAGCTCAGAATAATGTTGCCCCACAGGATATATTCCTTACCACTAATTGGCAAATACTTTGTGGGCAGTGTCAATATTCGTGCAGTCAAAAATAGCTATGCTCCTTCTTCCCTTCTCGGATATAACGGTGAAACATCCGACCTCGTGAATACACTAGTCCAGAGATGATAATTAGACTATAATTCTCTGAAACATGTGGAATAGTATATGGCAAATTCTGGGCATGGTCACTGCAGGCAGCCTATTATGGCTGGGTATTATATTTGTGCTGGCTGTGCTCATGGAGGTAGGGCTACCCGTAACCTCTCCGATTTTCGAAGGCTTGCTAATTTTCACTGGTTTTCAAGTTGTTGATACCGGCTATATTGCAGCCGCATTGCCATTTCTAGCAGTAGCCATGGTGGGTCGCTTATGCGGCTCTATGG
>JAOUFZ010000168.1 GCA_029857995.1 Dehalococcoidia bacterium | reverse complement strand
CGCAAGGATGTCCATACAAATGAACAGGAATAACGGCTCTGGTCCTGGGAGTGATTTTCCTTTGCACTTCGGCGGGGTCGATGGTGTAGGTTTCAGGATCGATATCGGCATATACAATGGTTGCCCTCAGGAACTTCGCGGGAGAAGCAGTAGCGATAAAGGTATGAGAAGGGACAATCACCTCATCCCTTTCGCCTATACCCAAAGCCATCAGCGAGAGTAGAATAGCACTGGTTCCGGAGCTTACTCCGACTGCATATTTAGTACTGCATAACTCAGCAAATTCCTCTTCGAAGCTTTTGAGATTTTGCCCGTTAATGTATCGCCCGCTGTCTAGAACATCTAAGACGACCTTGTGTATCTGGTCGTCCACATACATCTTGCTCAAAGAAATCTTCATTGCTGTCTCTCCCATTCATATGGCACTTGAAAGTAGTCAAGTTCACAGGTAAGCTGAGTTATCGGCTTTACCACCCGGGCTGGATTGCCGAAAGCTAACACATTGTCCGGTATGTCTGCAGTGACGACTGAACCCATGCCAATTAGTGAATTGTGCCCGATGGTGACCCTGGGACCTATGGTCACATTCCCCCCGATCTTGGCGTTCTTTCTGATATGAACGCTCCTGGCACAGTCCTCAAATCGCGGACAGGGAGGATGAAGGACATTCAAGATAGTGACGCAGGGACCAATCCAAACGTTATCCTCGATGATGACAAATTCGGGGATAAAACAGTTGGAGTGTATGCGCGTATCATTCCCAATTCGATTTTCGCGCTCTATGACCGTATGGCTGCCGATGCTCACATTATCCCCAATTATATTGCCTTCCCTGATTAAGACTCCGTGTCCTGTTTGAAAATCGTTGCCTATTTTAGTTCCCGTATATATTACCGAATGTGAGCGAATGATGGCATTGTCGCCTATGATTAGCTTGCCGAGGGCCTTACCGGGTGGACAAACCCCGAGCACTACATAATCACCAATAGAAGGATTCGTTCCCAACACGAAACGATCGCTAGGTTTTGTACTCATTCTTTATCCTCGACATGTAACAACGGTTTTGGTTGCCTCGAATAACTCTCCCTTACCAGCATATGCCACAGTAGTCACAGAACGTTCTGGCTTTTCCAGGATCAAGAACCCTTCTGCCATCAAAAACCACTTTCCCATGATACAAGCTTTCGTCTCTGAATTCATCCCATTCAGTAAGAACGAGGATACAATCGCAGTTGCTGACCGCCTCTTTGGCATCGCGGCAATATTTTACCTTCTCTGAGAGCACCCTCTTGGCGTTAGACATAGCTAGCGGGTCGTAGGCCTTTACCGAAGCCCCCTTCTCCATTACTAGTCTTATCACTTCTAAGGCAGGAGCATTCCTGATGTCATCCGTATTGGGCTTGAACGCTAGTCCGAGGACGCAAATTGTCTTACCTTTTAGACTTCCGAGCTTTCCCTCGACCATCTGGAGCATGTTCAGGATTTGATTTCTATTTACCTCTAATACGGACTCCAGAAGCTGAGCCTGGTAGCCCAAATGCCTGCTGGAATGAACCAGGGCTTTAAGATCCTTGGGTAGGCAAGAGCCGCCGAATCCTATGCCTGCATTCAGAAAACGGTCACCTATCCTGTAGTCAAAACTTATCCCTCTAACTACATCATAAACATCTATACCAAGCCTTCGACATATGTTGCCAATGTCGTTGATAAAGGAAATCTTGGTAGCCAAGAAGGCATTGGAGGCAAACTTAACCATTTCGGCAGTGGTTATATCCATTCGCACAATAGGCGCGGAGATACTTTCGTATAGCTCCTTGACCATATCTCCCGCTCTTTGATCCTCTTCTCCGATAATAATCCGGTCAGGATTAAAAAAGCCATGCAATGCCCTGCCCTCTTGCAGAAATTCCGGATTTACAGCAACGTCGAAATCCACATGTTCCTTCTTTCGGGAATGTTCCTCCAGAGCGGGAATGATTGCTTTTTTGGTCGTCCCCGGAACAACGGTGCTTCTTACCACTACGGTATGACGCCCGCTCTTAGCGCCCAGCACTCTGCCAATATCTCTGGCTGATTCCGTGATACAACTTAAATCCATGCTCCCATCTGGATTAGAGGGAGTGCCAACGCATATCAAGGTGATATCAGTAGCCATGATTTCTTCATAGTCACCGGTGGCCCTGAGGTGGCCGGACTCGATACAGTTTGAGAGCATATCATCGAGCCCCTCTTCAAAAATAGGCGATCTCTTCTGGTTGATCATTGTTACCCTAGCCTTATCTGTATCAATAACGATGACATTGTGTCCTTTACTCGCGAGCGCCGCAGCGGTAACTAAACCTACATAGCCAGCACCAATGACTGAAATCTTCATTTAGACTCCCCGGGTGTTCCTACTTCACCCGAAAGCGAAAGAATACCTGCTGTGTCTTGCCACAGCTCAGTAAAAACATACGCGTCGACCGTATCGTATTTTACCAGATAGGTAATAAAGTGGCCCAGCTGGTCAACCTCAGGATGTTCATGATGATAGCGAGACAAAACAGGAAACAATCTGGACGGAAGAAGATAGCACGCAATACCGATAAGGCTGGTTTTAGGATGCATTGGTTTCTCCTCACACCTCACTATCCTACCTTTTTCTAGTTCGACAACTCCAAATCGACTGGCTCTATCCTTGTCCCCGATGTCGTGAACAGCCACTAAGGCGTTTTTGCCATCATAGGCAGCAATAAACCGGGATAAATCAAACTCAAAGTAGTCGTCGCTAGCTAGAACCAAGAGGTCCTCATTGACGTTCTCTTGCTCGATCCCGAACGTCAACGACCCTAAGGCACCCTTCTTGTCCTTTTCAGTCCAAACATCTTCAATGGCGATCTTTACCCTTCTATCTGTGTTGTCTTGCCAGCGACGAAAGTCCGTCTCAAATTTCCTGTTGGTGACAAGCAGGATATCGATGTTATGGGGGATTCTCTCTACGATGTGGGTTAGCAGTGGTTTACCCTTGTACTCTACGAGGGCCTTGGCCGTATCACGCGTCAGTGGGTAGAGTCGGGTGCCAAAACCGCTCGCTAATATCAGGCATTTCACGAGTATGTACTTCGTCGGACCTGTCTCGTTCTAGTGGGACGTCTTTATATTAACATAAAAGCAGACCTAGTGCGTGGATTATTAGACTCTGTGCAAAGCTCTGAGCGGAGAGGAGATTCTCCGCCCCGACAAGTCGGGGCTCGCAACAACAAGACAGGAAGGACTCACAGCGAGAGTAATAATCTGCGAAGCGGCTTTCCTCAATCCTCTACACTGCCACTTCGAC
>JAOUFZ010000167.1 GCA_029857995.1 Dehalococcoidia bacterium | reverse complement strand
ACTGTGACCAACTCCTTCTGGGACACTGAAACCAGCGGACAAGCTACTTCGGATGGCGGGACAGGCAAGACCACCGCGGAAATGCAGGATATCGCCACCTTCTCAGGGGTGGGGTGGAACATAACCGCAGTCGCCAATCCTAGCACGCGCAACCTTTCTTGCATCTGGAATATCGTTGACGACGAGACCTATCCCTTCCTGAGCTGCCAGTTGTAAGTCTCTAATGTTGGCACTAATTTATTGGTGCAATATCTCTGCCAACTCTTTTCGAACAGCTAGGCCCTGACTGGCGACCTGTTGTAAAGCAAGCAACCGGATGTCTGGCGCGCGCCTGGGCAAGGCTGGCTGCCAAGGTAGGGGAAGTTGAAGCTACTCGCTTTCTTGAAAACGAGTGGGGCCAGGAGATTCCGGAAGAGGTTATTGAGGCTGGTTTGATGCAAAAAGCGCGGTTCGTTCACTTGAGTTAAGAGAAGAATACTGAGGTGTTTGATGCGGCTATAGAGATGGGTGCTCAAATGGTTTTGATTGGATGGCAATATTGACAAATGTTCAGGTATGGATTAGATTGGCGACATGAATGGGTTTTCGTGGGTGTGCCCTTACTGTGGGCACGCGGCAACCATAAGGGACGAGGATATGTGCAGCTATGACTCAATACTGTACATCAAGAATACGGATGGGTATCGATGCCTAACTAGCGTCTTCATCGTTTGTCCGAACGCAAAATGTAGGAGATTCACTCTAACCGCAACACTTAGGCAGCTTGAGAGCGTATTCCGTCCAAACGGGTCGGGTCGTCCAGATTACAGCGGTCGACCAATTCTAAGAGAATGGAGTCTGATACCAGAATCCAAGGCAAAGTCTTTTCCCGACTACATACCGAAGCCGATTTTAGATGATTATGGAGAGGCTTGCTTGATAAGAGACTTGAGCCCGAAGGCTTCTGCTACCTTGTCTCGTAGGTGCTTGCAAGGGATAATACGGGACTTCTGGCGAGGGAAAGTCAAGCCGGGTCGGTTGGCTAGGGAGATAGAGCAGCTAGAGGGTCTGGTCGATGATGACACGTGGCAAGCGATAGATGGGGTAAGAAGTGTAGGCAATATCGGCGCGCATATGGAAGAAGACATCAATGTTATAGTTGATGTTGAGCCGCATGAGGCACAACTGCTGGTGGAACTGATTGAGATTCTCTTGAAAGAATGGTATGTGGCGCGGCAACAAAAGAGGTTACACCTGGAAGCCATCCGGAAACTTTCTGCAGAGAAAGAATCGGCTCGAAAAGTGGAGAGGGACAAGGGTAGCCGTTCTTGAATACCAGAGGCCTGCCCTAAATCAGAAAGCTAACAAAGCTAATTCGAGAAATCCTTGATGTGCTGAAACTTTTTCGGTTGAAGTTAGTGAGAAAGACGGGTATGCGATTTATGGGAATAGAATTTGGTCGGATTCGGTTTTTATGCCCAAACCTTGCAGGAGTCGTGCTCCGAAAATTCGACAGATTAGATATACTGCGATGGCGTCATCTAGGGAGAACATGTGAGCGTTCATATCAGTATGCTCAATGACGTGCCTCGCTTTATTGTATACTTTTTCGGTCAACAATTTGAGGGAATCATACAAATCAAGAGGTAGCGGTCCATTGGGCCCGATACGCTTAAGTATGGTGCCCATAGAGAGGTTTTGAATACCCGTTTTTCTTTTAAGACTGTGTTCAACATGAGAGCAAGAGTTTTCGACAATACTGTGGGTGTTCCATTCGATAGGTTGTATGTATAGTTCTGCACCTACATACTGAATACCTCGGAATATTGGCCTGTCTTGTATACAATAAACACCTGTCAGCTGGCCGTCAGAATCTTCCTCGTTTATATTGTGCTGTCCTAAGCCAGGGATTAAGCAGTCGAGTTCTAGGAGGTGGGTAAAACCCGTAGTGAAATCAGTCGTCAATTCGGCGGATATCTGCTTGATGCGGCCACTCCAAGCTTGTATGCCAGCCAAACGTAACAATTCTTCAATTTCTGGACGCATAGGTCCTGGTCGATTCATTGCATCTTAGATACAAGGTTCTTATTGAGTAATTGTATGCGAAATTCAAAGAGGGAGTCAAGGAATAAAGCCTTGGGGACGAAGCCAAATTAAGAAAGAAGCTTGGTAAGAATCCGAGAAAGTGTATAATGAGAAGAATAACGTTGGCACTAATTTGGCACTAATGGTATTATGAACGGTAAACTCACGCTCTAGCGGATAGGCGATGACCGACAAGTATGACATAGAAGTGAAGTTACTTGCCGTCACGCCTGATGCCGAAAAATTGATAGAGACGGCAGGCAGGCTGTGTTGGGACACACAGGATAAAACAGGCACGGTACCCGACCGGATTCAGAAGTGGATAGATGTCGGGCATGAGTCAATGGTAGAGCATGCCTGCGCTACTTTCTATATTCGTGCCAGCCGTGTCCTGACCCATGAGCTCGTCAGGCACAGATTGGCAAGTTACAGCCAGAGAAGCCAGCGATATGTGAAAGAAACCGAGCCCAGATATATTGAGCCGCCGCCAATTAAAGACAACAAATCTGCCCATAAGCAATTCGAGGAGGTAATGGAGACCTGCTGGCAAGCCTATGGTGACTTATTGGCCAAGGGGATGAAAGCTGAGATTGCTCGGTACGTTCTGCCCAACGCGTGCGAGACCCAGATAATCTGCACCTGGAATTTCCGCGAGGTGCGCCATATCATCAAGCTGCGCACATCCAAGCGAGCGCTTCCTGAGTTTAGAGCTGTTGCCGGGGAAATACGGAGGATAGTAAAGGAACTAGCCCCCCAGGTATTTGCGGATTTGTGAGTCGTGGGCTGGGGTGTCAACAGGTAGCACTTCTGAGATGGCTTTCTCAATCACTTTGACCACAGACCCGCCTACACCCTAGAATTACTACATGTCATCGGGAGTCTTGCCAGTATTATCCATTGTCCTGGGCGGCTTGGGCGCTATCGGGTGCCTTATTGGAGCCTTTCGAGCTTTGCGCCGTAGACGTCTTATCGATGATGTCCCGACATCGAAAACGCAGGGCGTGTTCATCGGTCTGGCCGAACTGAAGGGCACAGCAGAAAGCGAAATGCCTCTGACCAGCTATCTGGCAGGGACTCGCTGCGTACAATACGCCTGGCAAATTGATGAACACTGGTCCAGGACGGTGCATGAGACGTATACTGACGCCAAAGGGCAAACGCATACCCGCACTCGCACCGAGAGCGGCTGGACTAAAGTAGCTGGCGACAGCCAGTCCATACCATTCTATTTGAAGGATGATACCGGTGTCATCCGCGTCGTTCCAGAAGGCGCC
>JAOUFZ010000020.1 GCA_029857995.1 Dehalococcoidia bacterium | reverse complement strand
CTTTTCCAGTTGACTGGCCAAACGGAATAAACTGGCTTCGTCACCATATCGTCCAACGAATTGCATGCCGATAGGCAGTCCCTCATCGTTCCAGTGGAGTGGGACTGACATGGCTGGCTGACCTGTAACATTAAACAATGGCGTGTAGGGCATGAACCCGAAGACGTGTTGGGCAAGAGTATCTATTCCACTCAGCGTGTTAATCAACCCACCAGCATTGAGACTACCCAGCAACCTCATGGCCACAGATCGTATCCCTTTCGGTTGAAGCTCACCTGTGGCCACAGGTGGCATGGCCAGCGTTGGCGTCAGCAAGACATCGTATTTTTGGAAAAACTCACCAATTTGTCGGGCCGTAAGTTGGGCCAGGTTAAGAGACTTGGAGAATTCGGGTGCCCGGCACTGCTTGCCAAGCAAGCCGAGTACCCACGTGCTGGGTTCAAAATCCTTAAACGAAGCTTTGCGGTTTAATAACCCCTCGGCCTCCTCAATTGTGGCTCTAGTTTCCACACAGACTATGGTCATAAAGGCTTTGGCAAAGGCTTTGCCGTCTATCTGGGGTGCTGCCTCTACTACCTCATGGCCAAGGTCCTGGCATAATCTAGCAGTCGCCTCTAGCCCTTTCACGCAATCTTTGTGAACAGTGGCACGAAGAAAAGGCTTTGATGTAAAGGCAATTCGCAGCTTTTCCGGCTCAGTACCAACTTCATTCAGGAAGGGATGAGCCGGTGGCACGGCATAGTAGGGAGCCCCGACATCTGGTCCGGCGGTGGCATCAAGCATGGCAGCACTATCGCGAACCGACCGGGTTAAAACGTGATCACAAGTTAAGCCGCGCCAAGCCTCACCAAAATCAGGGCCTATTGGGTTGCGACCCCGGGTTGGCTTGAGACCGAACACACCGCAGCAAGAGGCTGGCATTCGGATCGAACCGCCACCATCACTAGCATGGGCCAAGGGCACCATGCGTGCGGCAACCGCGGCAGCCGATCCGCCACTGGAACCACCTGGAGTGCGGCTCAGGTCCCAGGGATTGTTGGTCGGGCCAAACAGCTCAGGTTCAGTTATCGGCACCAGTCCGAACTCCGGCGTGTTAGTCTTGCCAACAACGATGATGCCAGCTGCCTTAAACCGCTTGACCAGCTCACTATCATGGTCTGGTACAAAGTCCTTAAAGAACCGACTGCCGTTCGTTAGGGGGACTCCGGCATAAGCCATCATGATGTCTTTCATCAGGAAGGGAACACCATTGAAGGGACCATCTGTCAGGTCTCCAGCGGCAGCTTTTCGAGCCAGTTCATACATTTTGTAGATTACTGCGTTAAGCTGTGGATTGAGCCTTTCGATGCGGCTTATTGCCTCTTCAACCAGCTCGCTTGCCTTGACCTCCTTCTTTCGCACGAGTTCAGCCAGACCGAGGCCATCATATTTGTCATAGTCACTGAAGCTACTCATCATACCCCTCTTTGTCTACTTTCGCAGAGGCAGTTCAGCGATTGTGTTCCGATGATATCGGAGCAACTACAAGAATCTGTAGTAACATTATATTCCTTCGGACTGCGCCATGACAATCACCGGGTATCGAGGCTTTGCTCACATAATAAAGAGCTGACGTTTGTCTTTGGTTAGAGAAGCTTATCGTCACTTCTACTTGGCATATCTCCACCAAATTGGAGCTTGAGTTGTCCTCCCGGGACCCAGTCTCCATAGCTCTTTGGGGCCTTCTGCCCTCAATGCTATAATAGCTCCTGAGTCTTCATGGATATCATAGCCACGCTTAATCCCGCCCAGAGAGAAGCTGTGGAGGCCATCAAAGGGCCCGTACTTATCCTTGCTGGACCGGGCAGCGGCAAGACCCGAGTGATTACCCACCGGGTCGCTTATCTAGTCAAACTCTGCGGCGTTAGTCCCCACCACATCATGGCGGTTACCTTTACCAACAAAGCCGCCCGAGAAATGAGAGAGAGATTAGAACAACTCCTTGGGCAAGCCGTGGAAGCTCTAACCTTAGGCACCTTTCACGCCATTTGTGCCCGCATTCTCCGCCGTGAAGGCAAGGCTATCAGACTTGAGTCAAGCTTTGTCATCTACGATGAAGATGACCAGTTAAGGCTGGTGAAACAAGTCCTGGAAGAACTGGCTCTCGATCCCAAGCAATATGCTCCCCAGGCGCTGCGCTCAGCTATCGAGGCTGCTAAGAGCCATCTCATCAGCCCTGAAGAGTACGCTAAGCGAGTTGGCAGTTATTTTGAAGAGATAGTTCACAGAGTTTATCAACGTTATCAGCAATTACTCAGCCAGGGTCAGGCGGTGGATTTCGATGACCTGCTGATGAAGACGGTGCAGATATTCCGAGACCATCCCAAAATCCTCGCTAAATACCAGTCAAGGTATATTCATATTCTGGTTGACGAATTTCAAGACACCAACATCGCTCAGTATGAACTGATGAAGCAGCTGGCAGGGAAATACCGGAACCTCTGCGTGGTTGGCGACCCCGACCAATCTATTTATTCCTGGAGATTCGCTGATCTACGTAATATCTTGAGCTTTGAGAAGGATTACCCCGAAGCCAGAGTGGTATTTCTGGAGCAGAATTATCGCTCCACCAAGACAATCCTGGAGGTAGCTTCAGATGTTATCTCAGCGAATGTGCTGCGCAAGCCCAAGAAACTGTGGACGGAAAACGAAGACGGAACTCCGGTGACCGTTATCGAAAGCTATAATGCCGAGGAGGAAGCCCAATCCGTGGTCAACGAGATCGAGAAGCTTGTTAGCCAGGAACAGACATCTCTCAAAGATTGCGCCGTAATGTATCGGGTTAATGCCCAATCCCGAGCCCTGGAGGAGACTTTCCTGAGGTATGGTGTGCCCTATAAGCTTGTTGGCGGCACCCGCTTCTATCAGAGACAAGAGGTTAAAGATATTATTGCTTACCTTAGGGTTATCCATAATCCGCAGGACAATGTCAGTTTGCTTCGAATCATAAATGTGCCAAGTAGAGGTATTGGACAAAAGACCATTAGCACGCTTCAACCCTGGGCAAAAGCTCATGATACGTCCCTTTTCGGGGCCGTAAAACAAATCAGTCACAATGCTATTGCCAGTGAAACGAAGCAATCTCTTCCCTCGCGCACTATCCAGGCTCTGGCTGGATTTGATGCTCTTATGGGTGAATTCACTGCTCAGAGCCGTCAGCTAAGCCTTTCTGGTCTAGTGGACGAGATACTGGAGCACACCCGATATAGAGCATACATTCAGGGTAAAGACGATGGAGAAGAACGATGGGAGAACATAATGGAACTGCGTAATGTTGCCAGTGAATATAGTGAGCTCGACACTGAACAGGCTTTAACAGTATTTTTGGAGAAAGTAAGCCTGGTATCCGATATAGATGAACTGGATGAAAAAGCTGATGCTGTGACTTTGATAACTTTGCATCAAGCTAAGGGATTGGAGTTTCCGGCAGTTTTCATTGTTGGTCTGGAAGAAGGGATTCTCCCGCACAGGAGATCTTTCGATAACCCCGAAGAAATGGAAGAGGAGCGTCGTCTTTGTTACGTGGGAATAACCAGAGCTAAGAAGCGACTCTACCTTTTGCGCAGTTACCGTCGGAGCTTGTTTGGCGGCAGCACCGCAAATCCACCGTCCCGCTTTCTTCAGGACATCTCACCGCACCGGATAAGTCCTAGAAAACTGTGGGAAGAGACCCCGACTCTTGTGGCAACCACCGATTTTGGCGGGCATCCCCGGGTATCACATCGGCTTGTTAGTACTCTAACACTAAGAGTCGGCGATCATGTCAATCACAACAAATTTGGCCGAGGCATAGTCATGAATTGCAGCCCTACCAAGGATGACCAGGAGCTGACTGTGGTCTTTGAAGGCGCCGGAGTTAAGAGACTCCTGGCCAGCCTGGCACCTCTGGAAAAAGTCGAAAAAGATTTCGATTTTTCCTCATAAACTGTTGACAAAATACACGCAACCGTGTAAGATGGAACATAGATGCCCATTAAGGTTTTAGCGACTGAAGTAATCTCCAAAATCGCCGCTGGGGAGGTGATCGAGAGGCCAGCCTCGGTGGTCAAGGAGCTAATAGAGAATTCTCTGGATGCTGGAGCTACCGAGATCATCGTGGAAGCCCAGAGCGGTGGAGTGGAGCTCATCAAAGTGAGCGATAACGGCGCAGGCATTCCCTCCTCCGAGCTTGAGCTAGCCTTTCACAGGTATGCCACGAGCAAGATTGGCGACTTAGACGATTTGGAAAAAATCTCCAGCCTCGGGTTTCGAGGTGAAGCTTTGCCCAGCATTGCCGCTGTCGCTGAAGTGGAGATTTCGACCCAAACATCCTCAGACCCAATTGGCAGCTATATGTGTTTGAGAACAGGGGAGGTACCGCGCAAGGAGAGCCGAGCTAGGCCTCAAGGCACTACCATAACCGTGCGTCGATTGTTTCGCCACTTCCCGGCACGACTTAAGTTTCTCAAATCAGTAAATACCGAAAATAGCCACATTGCCCATTTGGCAAGTCAGTACGCCCTGGCTTTTCCCGAGGTTAGGTTCAGCCTGGTTCTTGATAAACGTCCCAGCCTGCGCACTACGGGCAATGGCGACCTGCGCGAGGTGGTAAATGAGATCTATGGTTCAGAGATAGCGCAAAGGATGCTAGCGGTGGAACAAAAGGACGGCCTGTCTAAAGTCGGTGGCTTAATAAGCGCGCCTTCCTTAGCCCGCTCTAATCGCAACTATCTCAGTTTCTTCGTTAATCGAAGGTGGGTGCACAGTCCCTTGCTAACCCGGGCGACAGAGCAAGGCTATCGTGGCTTACTTATGGATGGCCAGCATCCAATTGCGATAATCAATGTCTCCCTGCCAGCTCAAGAGCTTGATGTCAATATCCATCCCGCCAAAGCCCAGATAAAGTTTTGCCATGAGCAAGCTGTGTTTAGCAGCGTACAGAAAGCCATAGAAGAGGCACTAGCCAGAACGCCTATAGCTAGCTCAAAAGCTGTGTCTTTTGCAATGGACTCAAGACAATGGGAGAAACCCCGTATGATAATGGATAACGAGGCTGTTTTTGCTGTCGCCCAGTTGCCGGCCCTGGAATTACCGGTTTTGAGGGTATTGGGGCAGCTAGCCAACACCTATATTATCGCCGAGGGACCCGATGGACTCTATCTCATCGACCAGCACGCTGCTCATGAGCGCATACTTTATGACCGAATTTTGGCGCAGTGGTCACAAAAGAAAGTCGAAGTCCAGGGTTTACTCCAGCCCACAACGATAGAATTTAGTCCCAAGGAGGAAGAGACCCTGAAAGCTAGTAAAGAGCTTCTGGCTGAATTTGGCTTCGCTATTGAGCCTTTCGGAAATAGAAGCTATTTGATACGCGCCATACCGGCACTGGTAGCCAGGGCGAATATTATTGAGATAATAAGTGCGCTACTTGATAACGTTGCTGGCCAGGAAAGTCTTAATCCCTGGGAAGAAAAGATAGCTCAATCTTTAGCCTGCCATGGTGCGATCAGAGCCGGACAGCAGCTAAGCACCGAAGAGATGAGAGAGCTAATAAAGCAGCTAGAACAAACCAAGCAACCACGCGCCTGTCCTCATGGGCGGCCAACTATGATTCACTTAAGTGCTCATCAACTAGAGAAGGAATTTGGCAGAATAAGCTAACCCTTTGGCCTCGTCAGGTTGATAAATTTGGGCTTTGCCTCGTTTTAACCTTCTTCAGAATAGTAATAACCGAGCTATATTTTTAAGGTTTTTTGGTTAGACTTTAAGCTCAAATCGAAAGGTTACTTTGCGACCTAATTGTATGTTAGAATAAGCGAAGTTCACTACCCTCTTTGAATTACCTGGATAAGATTCTCACTCGGAGGTACATATGATCTACTGGGCTCAATTATTGCATTTCTACCAGCCGCCGACCCAAGTGCCGTCGGTGCTAAGAAAGATATGTAATGAATCGTATCGCCCTCTACTCCACGTTTTTGAAGAGTATCCCAACGCTCGGCTAACCATAAACTTCAACGGGGTCCTGACTGATATGCTGATGGACTGCGGCCATAAAGATGTAATTGAAGGCTTTAGAAACCTTGCTGAGATGGGCCAGATTGAATTCACCGGAACTGGCAAGTATCATCCTATTCTCCCCTTGATACCCAAGGAAGAAGTAAAGAGGCAGATAGACTTGAACGCACAGACCAATCGCCACTTTTTCGGTAGGTCCTACACCCCCCAAGGATTCTTTCCCCCTGAGATGTGCTATAGCCAGGACATTTTGCGACCTATTATCAAGTCAGGATGTCGCTGGATTATCCTTGGCGGTATTGCCTGTCCGACAGAGTGGCCCGTAGATATTATTTATAGAGCGGAGTGTGATGGACAGGAGATAGCGGTTTTCTTTCGAGATGATGTGCTCAGCAATAGGATAAGCTTTCGAAATATGGAAGCAAAAGAATTTATTGCCCACCTGGAACAATGGCAGGGTGAAAGGGAGAATATCTATGTGGTCACAGCTATGGATGCTGAAACCTATGGCCATCACATCCAAGGTTGGGAAAGGACATTCCTGGCTAGGGTTTACGAGGAACTAGAACCATCTGTGGAGCCTCTTGAAGAGATTAAACAAGCTACGGTGTTAGCTGGGCAACATATCTCTCTATTGACCAACGGCGAAGCTGTCACTAAAATCCAGATGGTTACGGTGAGCCAACTTCTCGACCTCTTTCCTCATGGTCAAACGATAGAGCCCAGACCATCCTCTTGGAGCACCACGGCCGATGATATGAAAGACGGCAACTATTATCCATTGTGGCAAGACAAGAAGAATGAGGTGCACCGTCTCCAGTGGGAACACCTGAGTATATGCATTGAATTGGTAAACGAAGCACTCCAGTTTGCTGATAATGATGAAAGTCGGCACTCTGCCACCATTGCTCGGGGACTTCTGGATCGCGCTGAACATAGTTGCCAGATGTGGTGGGCCAGCAATCGACCTATGTGGGACATTAACCTCATTCACATGGGCTTGCTTGACCAATGGCGAACCGTGGTTAACGCTTACCGGGCTATAAATAAGAGCGGGGCCAGTGAGGAAACAAAACGGGAATATTATCACCGCGCTGTTGCTGCCAGGGACATTAGAAGCAAACTGGAAGATAAGCTATTTGTGCAATAGCAGAGGAAGAGCAGAACTATGTACTGGAGCAATTTCCTTCACATATATCAACCACCAACCCAGGCCGAGGAAATAGTCCGCAAGGTCACCGATGAAAGCTATCGGACGCTGGTGCGCGTCCTGAAAAAAGCACCTGGAGGCAAGATCACCCTCAACATAAGTGCTGTCCTCACACAACAGCTTGCCAGATACGGGCTTGATGACGTGATTCGAGGTCTTCGTGAATTAGCCGAGCGGGGGCAGATCGAATTCACCGGGAGTGCTATGTATCATCCTATCTTGCCTCTTATTCCCAAGGATGAGGTTATCAGGCAGATCAAGCTCAATAACGACGTTAATCACCGCTATTTTGGGGAAGTGTACAAACCTACTGGCTTTTTCCCCCCGGAGATGTGCTACAGTTACGAAGTAGCCCAAACCGTGGCTGAGCTTGGCTTTCGCTGGATAATCGTGGACGAGGTTTCTTTTAAGCGGAAGATTGGCTCCGTCAAATACGACCGACTTTATAAGGTAGAGGGGCTCGGAGATTTTTTGGTGTTCTTCAAGGAACGCCCCTTCAGCGCCGGCATTACCTATGGCACATATCCCTCAACAGAACCTTTTCTGGCAGCTCTAAAAGACGGATTAGGAAAACATAGCTATCTTCTCACAGGCACCGATGGCGAAGTCTATGGACACCATCGCCCGGGGCAGGAAAAGCTGCTCTCCCAGGTATTTGCCCGGGGAACCCCCAAGACATGCACCATTTCAGAACTCATCAAACATTTCGCTCAAGTGGATACAGCGAGTCCGGTTCCTTCTTCCTGGAGCACCTGCGATGACGAGATGGCACAGGGCATACCTTATCCTCAGTGGCAATATCCTGGACATGAACTGCACAGATTGCAATGGCAGCTAACCGATTTTGCATTGCACACGGTCAAGAAAGCTTCAGCGGAGTCGCCTGGATTCCCAGAAGCACGTGGACTTCTGGACGAAGGATTGCATAGCTGCCAGTATTGGTGGGCCAGTTGCCGGCCCTGGTGGAGTGTAGAAATGATTGAGTGTGGTGCCCAGAAACTATATCAGGCTGTAGAATCATTGGGGAATGCCGTCGATAGGAAACGGACGGAGGAAGCCAGCAGGCTGTTTCAAACAGTGGTAAGCAAGGCAAGGCAATGGCAGGAATCAGGCGAAGCCCAGCGTCTGAAACAGAAATATAGAGAGGAGCACCCCGAGGTTTCCACCGAACTTACGTTTGGGGGTTAGGAAGAGAGCTATATTATGAAGCGTGCTTACGTCATCCTCGCCTTTCATGCCCATGAGCCGCTGTGGGACTTACCCAACGAACTTATTGCCCTAGTAGATGACCCCGAAATACGCGACGCCGTTCGGGGAGAGAACTATGTTCTAAAAAGGGCACGGGAGGAACGCGATATATACGCGCATTTAATACGAACGGCGGAATCACTGAGCGCTCCCGTAGCTTTGGATGTCACCAATGAACTTCTGGTGCAATTAGCTTGGTATATACCGGAGACATTCCAGAACTTGGCGGCAGCTTACAAAAGCGGCACTATATATCCCTTATACACACATGCCCACCATACCCATGCTGCCTTACTTACTCCTGATGAGATAGCCGATGAACTACGTCTCAACGCAGAGCTACTTCACAAGGTGATGGGCATTCCTGAGCCAAGGCATCGCGGTGCGTTTCCCACCGAAGGGTCTGTGGATGCAACTAAGCTAGTTGCCTATAAAGATAGCGGAATGGAGTACATCATCTTTCCCCATCTGAATGACCGCAAGGCACATTTTGTCGTGGATGGCGAAGGTGATATCCAATACCATGCCTTTGTAGTAGGGCCTGATATGCTGGCGCTGCCCCGCCATTTTCCAGTATCTCAACACATCTGGCGACCGATAACTCGTTATGACCCCAAAGGTGTGAAAAATCAGGGATATATTCTGGGAAAGTACTGGGTCTTTGCCGAAGAATATCGCAATAAATCTTACGTTCCCTTTCCCATATCCTGGGAACAGGCGGTAGCTGAGTATACCGCAGTACTGGAAAATGCACTGACGGAGACGCCTGACCGAGGCTTAATCCTCTACATCCAGGACCTTGAACTCATGGACTTCGGCGATATCGCTCTGCGGATAATGGAGCAAGCCTGGGAAAATGTAATCAGTAAGAAGATCGCCGAAGTGCGCTTTATAACTCCTGATGACTATCTGGAGAGCTTAGGCGATATAGCGAAGCTGCCTCGCGTCCGTTTTCATCAAATTTCTTGGGCCCCTGAAATACGCCCGGTTCTCCGCTACGATGGCCACTATCCACCACTTAACGCCGGTAGGTTCAAAGATATAGACCTCGAAGAGATGGTTTTCAAGCAGCTACCATTCGTCTTCTGGGAGCCTGGTCGTTTCCTCATAAATATTTATGGGGCAATTCTGGATGCCTTTGGCATTCCGAAGCGATTAGCCATGAGTGCGGCCTTGCTCCATGATACCAGATACGCTGTCCCTCGCTTTGATTTCAAGGAGCAACTAGCCTTGCACTATCGACTGATGAAGCGCGCCTGCAATTGGGGCTGGCGACCTGAAGAGGGACGCCAGAAGCGGCCTTTCTTACACGGCTACCGCCTTTCAGAACTTCTTCTCGGCACTGTGCCTGAGGACGCTGCCTTTGCTAGCACCAGATATGTTCACCCTGGTGATACCACTTACGTGGGAGCGGAACGCATTCTGGAATTCCTCCTTGATACCCGATTTAATTATTTGAGAATTGGCATTGAGGATGGTGGACTTGCTGGTGAGCAGAAAGAAGCAGCCTCGCTGGACATTAAACGGGGACAGAGCCACCGTGTGATCGCCACGGAATTCATTAACCGGGCACTCGAAGCCAGTCGCTCCGTCGAATCAGCAGCTACTTCCGACGCAAAGGGCGAAGCACTAAATCGCCTTATTCGAGAGTTAAAAGGATACTGCCGAGAGGTCTTTGTCGCCACTGACCATATACAGCGTGCCTGGGGTTATATCAGTGATCTGGATTCTATGATCCTGACCATGTACCAGCACCTGTACGAAATTTATCCCCCGAAGTTTCCCGCGATGTTCAGAGAGCTTTTACCCGAGGAATGGGAAGCGCGAGAAAACCCTATGTTGCTGTAAAACTCCGATAAGGCGCGCCTTTAATGAAATCTCAACGCTCTTATATCTTACGCTCAAGAAAAGAAATCCTCTGTGCTACTGCCTGGCTGGCCTGCATACGAGACCGGGCCTCACTAATATCTTTTGCCAGCTTATCATCCCCCACCACATCTCTGATCCACTTGCTGAAATCCTTTCTCTCCACACCTGAATGATAATGAAAAGTCTCATCACTCATGTCGTTTAAAGCTTTTCCAAGCTCCTTGAGGTTCTTAATAAGTTTACCATCATTACACCAGAAGCGCTTATCCTCCGGCACATCCCCTAATCGTCTCTTTGCTTCCTCCTTGCTAATCTTGACAATCCTAACCATGCTCACACACCTCCTAGCTTGATACTATGTTTACATTATACCACAACAATTCCTGAACCAGAATCAAAAAGACTCGCAGAGTGTAAGGAAGCCTATACGCTACCGAGTCTAAGGTTACTAGTCCAAGGCTCGCTTCACAGATTTTCTATTTGCATAAACCAGAAGCCGGTCTCCTACCACGATTTCCTCCTCACTATTCGGCCTAGTCAGGTAAGTACCGGCCCTGTCTATACCAAGGATTTCTATGTCACCTTCCGCGGTGATATCAGCCACAGACAAGCCAATGCTCTTCGAGCTTCCTCTTATCATGACAAGACTAATAGCCCAGTCCTTCTCCACATGGAATATTTCCTCAATCGCTGGGGCTTCCCTAAGAATTCGGTTCATAACTGGCCTTTGCAGCCAGTCAGTAATCCGACGGCCAACATTGCTCCTTATAATTATTTGGTAGAGGCCGACTATGCCTCCGACTATTATGGCCAGGCGAATGAAAAACCACATGTAACCGCTCACCTGGGTGAAAGATGCCACTAAAGTAGCAATTACAGTGACCATGCCGGCATTTCCCAGTATAATGAGAATGGTCACAATTCTGCGCCTGGTTCTGTGTCCCACGACTCTTTCAGCTTCTCTCGTTGTGAAGCCCGTTCCTGAGAAAGCAGACAACGCCTGAAATCTAGCTACTTCGGGTTCTATCCCAGTTAGCTGGAGGGCAAAGCCTCCAATTCGGACGATGATGAAAGAAACTAGAATAGCTACCAACAAAATGCCTACATAAGCCATATTCAACACCTCCAACTTAGGTTCTGCTGAACAATGAATGGCACTGCCTGTGTAGAAGGTTGCGAGTGCCTAATCGCTTCGCCTTTCAGTTCAGATGCCAGAGACATATTCTTCATTCAGTAACTTTAGAGCCACCTCCTTCTCCTGAAATAGACTACCAGAGAGATACCTATCACTGCCATTACAATCAAGATGATAAAGTACCCATACCTCCACTCTAGGTCCGGCATATTGGCGAAGTTCATGCCGTAAATGCCGGTGATGAAGGTCAGCGGAATGAAGATGGTGGCTATGATTGTTAGCACCTTCATCACCTCATTCATACGGTTGGACACTGAAGAAAGATAAGTGCTCAGTACACTCTCAGTCATATCTCTGAGACCAAGAGTAAGCATCTCAATTCGCACCAAATGGTCATAAATGTTGCGGTAATATATTTGAGCTCGCTCGCTTATCAGGGCATATTCGCCGCGGCTGAGCCCGTTCATTATTTCCCGCTGAGGCAATATGACCCGCGTCAGCACCAGTGTGCTGCGTTTAAGTTGCATAATCGACATCAATGTTTCTTTCTTCGGCTCGTCAAGTGCCTCGGCCTCGAGTTGATCATTCTTCTCATCCATCTCCTCGATAGTAGGCATGATATTGTCCACCAGAGCATCGATGAGGTCGTGAGCCAAGAAATCGACTCCCCTGCGCATAAGGCGTTCGTCTTTTCGAATGCGATCCAACATAGATGAAACCGACCTCATGGGTACATCATGGCCGGTGACTACGTAATTTTTTCCCAGAAAGAGAGCGAGTTCTGTGGTCTCCACTACCTCAGACTCGATGTGGTAATTGATGCCATGAACGATAATAAACAGGTAGTCGTCAAAGTCGTCTATCTTGGGTGGATGTATATTCTTGCTAATACAGTCTGCCACTGCCAAGGGATGAAAACAGAATACATTCGATAGTAACTCGGCATCCTCGTTCGTCACGTCCTCTATGTCAACCCAGAGCAACCCCTCCCCAGTTGACAGAAAGGTTCTGATTTGTTCCATGCCTAGCTGGTCCAAGAGTTTCCCATCCGGTGCCAGATAGAAAGCAAACTTTATCATCGTCGCCTCCTTAAACTTCGCAAAAGTTGCCCAATATTAAATACTATCAAGAAGAAATCTTGGGAAGCTCAGCCATGGCCCATTCAATCCTCTCTCCTTTTCAGTCAACATTAGTTTGCCATCCATTTCAGCCTGTAAAGAAAGAATGTAGCTATTAATATAATAACATAAGCCATATTCTGTTATAATACGATGTTTGTCTGGCTTTAGAAGAAATCGCCTGATATCTCCTCGGTGAGCCATGGCAGAGATACTGAGTTAGCATGGTAATGAAGGTGACAGAAAAAAATGAGTGAGCAAGGGGGAAAAATGTATCCGAAAGGGAAACTACCTGAACGAATAGGCCGACTGGAGGAGCTAGCTAACAATCTGTGGTGGAGCTGGCACCTCCAGGGGCGTGACTTGTTCCGGGTTCTGGACTATCCGCTATGGCGGTTGAGTGGGCACAACCCGGTCAAGCAATTACGCGAGATCAGCACCGATAAGTTAGCGGCGGCTGCCACTGACCCTACCTTTATTAATCTATATGACTCTGTGATGGCAACTTTCGATGCTGACATGTCAGACAAGGATAGCTGGTTTTCTAGCAAATATCCCAATGTCTTAGACGGCCCTGTTGCCTACTTCTCAATGGAATTTGCCATACATAACTCCCTTCCCATATATGCTGGAGGGCTGGGAGTTTTAGCTGGCGACACGTGCAAGGAAGCAAGCGATCTGGGGCTACCTTTGGTTGGGGTTGGCTTCACGTACCCCCAAGGGTATTTCCACCAGCATATTTCCGCTGAGGGCTGGCAAGAGGAAGTTTACAGGCAATTGGATTTTGATGATGCGCCTATCAATCCAATCAATCCAGTCCCTCGTTCCAAGTGGTGCGGCCCGTTGATTCAGCTTAAGCTGGGTGATAGACCATTCTATATCGGAGTGTGGCAGGTGCGGTTGGGTCGGGGCAATCTTTATCTATTATGTTGTGATGTTGAAGGAAATATGCCTCAGGACCAACAGCTATGTGCTCGTCTCTACACCGCTGACCAAGAGCAGCGCATCCAGCAAGAAATCGTGCTGGGAATTGGCGGGGTGCGTGCCTTACGAGCCCTGGGCATCAAACCCTCAGTGTGGCATGCTAACGAAGGCCACATTGCCTTTATGATGTTGGAGCGTGTCCGGGAAGAAGTAGAAGAAGGTGCGACCTTCGCTGAAGCCCTCCAAAAGGTACAGGCGGCTACCGTTTTCACCACTCATACTAAAGTTGCCGCGGGGCATGAAGTCTTTCCTATCTCACTTGTGGAGAAATACTTTCATAGTTATTGGGAGTCCCTGGGAATCAACCGAGAAGCATTCCTGGAGCTGGGACGACAGGACGGCACAAGCGACCAAGCCTTCAATATGACTGTGCTTGCCTTAAAAACGGCTGACCATCCCAATGCTGTCGGCAAGATTCACGGAAAAATTACCCGAAGGATGTGGCATGGACTCTGGCCCGAAGTTAAAGAAGATGAAGTGCCTATTTCATATATTACTAACGGAATTCACGTGCCTACCTGGGTTGCCCGGGAGATGAGCCGCCTCTACGAGAAACACTTGGGTCAGGATGTGTCAAAAAGATACGATGATACCAGCCTTCGGGAGCTTACGCTAAATATCCCTGACGAGGCACTCTGGGCAGTGCATCAAATTCTTAAACGTAAACTCATCGGTGCCATGGTAGAGCGAGCACGGCAATGTTCCACTGAACGTGAATGCAAGGCCCGGCAGGTGCTGGCTATGGG